>DQAM01000465.1 GCA_003523545.1 Dysgonomonas sp. | reverse complement strand
AAGACTTTCTGGATACGGAAAACCTGACGGAAAAGGACACATCTAACTATCCTGAGATCCAGGAAGAACTAATGAGCCTGCTTACAGGCGTTTATTCAGCGACCCGTGCCATGGAAATGGACGAAAACGGACGATGTGCTTTTATTGTAGCGGAAGTACTTTCGGACGACCGCTTCGGAGGCGGCGGACCGGATGATAAAGACTGGGCGAATCTGGAAAAATTTATATGTTCGGACCCCAATATGTTCCGCGACACATGGTCCAATGCGTATGCTGCTATTTTCAGGGCAAATATGCTTCTTAACTCTATCGATATGATAGAATGGAACGACGATGCAACCCGCTCTTATGTCGAAGGACAAGTATACTTTCTCAGGGCATACTCATATTTCTACCTTGCACGTCTTTTCGGGACGGCACCCTTGACATTAAGTCCTGATCCGGCTAATATTCCCCGTGCATCGGCCGACGAATTGTTTGCTCAGATAGGTCTCGACCTGAAAACTGCCATAGATAAAATGCCTAATACTGCCAGAGTGCAGGAAAGAGGCCGTGCCAGTAAATGGGCGGCAGAAGCTTTATTAGCCCGTGCATTTCTTTTCTATACAGGATATTATAAAAAAGACAGCATGCCTCTCCCCGAGGGAGGAGCTATCTCGAAAAGTGAAGTCATATCATACATAGATGATTGCATAGCTAACAGCGGACACGACCTGTATCCCGATTTCCGGAACCTTTGGCCTTATAGCAATGCCTTATCGAAAAGAGACGGCTATTCATACTCAGTCAATAACAATTTGTTATGGGCGGGCGAAGAAGGCGGTAATTATGAAACGGTGTTTGCTTTCCAGAGTGCCGCTAAAGTTACTTGGGACAATGTAGGAGACTGTAACCGCATAAACCTTTATTTTTCTCCGCGTGAACAAGAAGAAGCAGGTTTATTCCCTTATGGTAAAGGCTGGGGATTCGGTCCTGTTAATCCCAAACTATGGGATAACTGGCCGGCGTCCGACCTGCGCCGCAAAGGGTCGATCATAGATGTTGAAGACAAAACAAATGAAATGCCAAATTATCAATGGGCCTCAGATTACCAGCAGCATGAGTCCGGATACTGGCAAAAAAAATACATTGCTGTAAACGTAAAAAGAGAAAACGGTACTTATACTAATTACAGCAAAGAAATGTATGGCGACATGGTAAATGACGATTATCAGATCAATAACACGCAGGACCTAGTCATCCTTCGTTTCGCAGATGTATTGCTTATGGCTGCCGAATTGAAAAACGATGCCGAACCTCTCAATAAAGTGAGGAGTCGTGCGGGCCTCGATCCTGTTTCTTATTCGGAAGCAGCTCTTCAAAATGAGCGTCATTGGGAGCTAGCCTTCGAAGGCATCCGTTATTACGACCTGCTTCGCTGGGGTATTGCCGGTGCAGCATTAGATAGCCAGAATGGAGTGGAAATACAAAATAGTGGAACAATAGAAAAAATGAATATTGGAAACCAAACTGCCCGTATCGCGGAAACCGGAGGATTCATGCCTATACCTGAGGCCGAGATACAATTGTCTTCGGGAGTATTGGAACAGACACCAGGCTGGTAGTCCATTTATTAAAAGATTATGAATCAAAAAAAAGAAAAAACAATGAGAAAGCTATTATTTTTCTTACTTCCTATACTGATTTTAGGTTCATGCGACCCTATCGTTGACGATAAGAGCATAGGAGGCATATTGAATGAGGATCAGCTGAGTCTTGTGGTAGAATCTACATCAGAAGGCAGTAATGAAATACTGCTCGAAAATAATACTCCGGGGATTGCTCCTTATTGGGATTACATCATAGACAAATCTACCAAACAACGCGAAATCGTAAGGCTGCCGTTCATGGGTGAAATGACTATTACATTTACCGGGCTGTGCGACGGCGGTACCGTTACTACCACCCGAAAAGTGAATATCACAAAAATAGATAAACCGGCAGCCGAAGAATGGACATTACTTGCTGGAGCAGACCCGAATGGTAAAGTATGGGTTTGGGATGCAGACGATAACTCAACTGTTGTTTACGGTACTGCCGGATACGGTAATGATTATGCACCGGGTTGGAGCACTTTTAAGCTCGGACAGCAAGTTATCGAAGGCAAAGTGGTAAGTCCTGATGAAGAAATGATTTTCGACCTGAATGGAGGAGCTAATTTCACAAAACGCAATACCAGCGGTGCAGAATTGGAAAAAGGATCATTTAAATTTGACATGTCGAAACAAAAAATCCGCGACGACGGCAAGGTATGGAGCATCGGACAAATGGAATTCTCCGGAGCAACCGTTCTTTGCGGCAGCAGCTGCTGGGACAATAATCCTGTATATGTATTCGATATTATTTCGTTGTCAGAAGACAAAATGATACTTGCCTGGGCTGCCGAAGGATTGGATTTTCAGGTATGGAACGAAGCAACTTTCTGGTGCTTCAAAAAGAAATAAGGCCATACAATTGTGATGAAAAACATGGAATAAAATTAATCTGAATTATCTGCCTGATATAAGGGTTGTCTGTTCAAAAACTTATGGGCAACCCTTATTCAAAACATTCCGAAGATATATATCAACATACTAAAATGAACGGAGAAATCTTTTCGGAACCTGTTTGGCATATTTACGCAAAATGAAGATGCATATACGCAAAAAACGAGCAATACGTTTTGCATATCATCTATATTTGCCGTTATAAATTAAAAAAAGACAACATGATATTAGGTGTGGATCTGGGAGGTACCCATATACGTATCGGACAAATCGTCGGTGAAAGGATTGTTGAAAAAATATCCGAACCGAGCCCCGCCGATGAATCTTTGGAGAACTCATTGGAATATATAAAAAGTAAAATACGCAAAATGATAACCCATGATGTAAAAGGTATTGGAGTCGGCGTACCTTCGGTATTGGATATAACCAGGGGAATTGTATACAATGCGGCCAACATTCCTTCATGGAAAGAGGTGCATCTCAAAGAGATATTAGCTGAAGAATTTAAACTGCCTGTATTTATTAATAACGATTCTAATTGCTTCGTCCTGGGAGAGAAGGAATACGGTTCGTGCAAAAAATTTAAAGATATAGTCGGTGTCACTTTAGGCACAGGTGTAGGAACAGGCATAGTCATCAACAACGTTTTATACGGCGGACGGAATACCGGAGCCGGCGAGATAGGCTCCCTACCCTATCTGGACGGGATACTCGAAGACTATTGCGGCAGCAGTTTTTTCGTACGACAGCACAATACGACAGGTAAAGCGGCATCCCTCAAAGCTCAGCAAGGCGATTCCCAAGCCTTAAAGATATGGGAAGAATACGGCGTCCATGCCGGACATCTTATACAGGCTATTTTATATGTTTATGACCCCGAAATAATTATCTTAGGGGGCGGAATAGCCGAATCCTATCCGCTTTTCGAAAAGAAGATGAAAGAAACCATGAATAGTTTCCCTTATCCGGAAACAATAAAAAATATCGAAATCTGTGTATCTGAAAATACTGATATAAGTATTCTGGGTGCCGCTGCCTTGGCTGTCAATAAAATATCAACCTACTAAACTTGTTTATCCATGAAAAAGAAATTGTCTTACTTTATATTACTGTCTGTTATGAGTTTTTCTCTGATAGCCTGTGAGAATAGCGACGAAACACAGGTTTCTAAAGAAATAGTACTGACAGATAACTGGAAAGTTCAACAAGCCGATAAAATAGAAGCAGATGGAAAGATTCTTTCTTCAGCAGAAGCCTCTACGGACAACTGGTATACCTCAAAAGTACCGTCAACAATAATGGGAGTATTAACCGCAAACGGACTCTATAAAGATATTCTCGAAGGAACTAATTATAAGAAGGCAGACAGGATTCCTTTCGATTCATCATGGTGGTACAGAACTTCTTTCAACCTGTCGGACTTAGATGGCAAGCATGTCAGCCTGCAATTCGACGGTATAACATACAGGGCAAATATCTGGCTCAACGGAGAACAAATAGCTTCTAAAGAGGATGTTTACGGACCTTTCTGTCGTTTTTCTTTCGACATTACCGATTTAGCCCGCGAAAATAATGTGCTGGCTGTAGAAGTTTTTCGTGCGCGGGAAGGCGAACCCAATATAGGGTTTGTAGATTGGAACCCCCGACCTTTGGATGAAAACATGGGAATTTTCAGAAGCGTTTCAGTTAACATCACAGGTGATGTTCAGATGAAAAATACATGGGTACAATCGTCTGTAAATACAGAAACTTTGAAAGAAGCTTCCCTTAATATAGAAACCGAATTGAACAATCTGTCCGATAATACCATAGACGGGCAATTAAGGGGAGAAATTGAATCCATTAATTTCAGTATTCCGGTAAAACTTGCCCCAAA
>DQAM01000466.1 GCA_003523545.1 Dysgonomonas sp. | reverse complement strand
GGTCATGGCCATGGTCGTCGACCAGCTTATGAGAGAAGATATAATTATTGATGCGGTTGAAGAATAAAGTTATTTCCCCGGATACAGTAGGTGAGGAATATCCCAGTCCCCAGTCTATCTGCCAGCTGTTTTCCGCTTTCAGGTCTCTGTTGCCTATTTCGAAGCGTATGGTGCCTCCGTGCGAACCTTGTGCAGAAAGCTCACTGATATTAGGTGCGCGGAAACCACGAGCGAAATTTAATTTAGTGTAACAATCATTGGTTATCTGGTAAGCAATTCCGAGGCTTCCGCTTATCCCTGCGAAATTTTTACTAAAAGCAGGGAATATCTGATCTTCGTGTTCATGGTCATGTCCTTCATGCTCGTGCTCTTCATCATGCCCATTTTCCTCCTCTTCTCCATGATGATGGTGGATATGCGGATGGAACTCTTTGACGTTTTTGTGGCGTATGTCGTAACGTATGCCTCCGCTTATATCCAGTTTCCCGAAGTTTTTGGACAAAACGGCGAACAGGCCCATATCAAAAATATTATATTCGGGTAAAAGTGTCTCGTGACTTTTATTGAAGGAGCTTTGGTACATTCCGTTAAGCCCGGTAATTATTTTGTAGCCATTGTATTCTGGAAACAAATAACGTATATCGTAATTGAGGGTATGTAATTGGAAATATAAAGCATAGTTCTTCTTATCAAAAACATCCTCAAATTCCTGACGCCGGTTTTGCTGGTATCCAATAATGCTTTTAAGGTTTCCGTTACCGATAATAAAATTATTATTTAGTACTGCCTTGTAATGGTATATCTCCTGGTAGGGAACGAAATGACCGTATGATTTGCCGTCTTTATCACTGGCTATTACATGGGTATATTTTCCGTCTACAACCGTCGGCCTGATGAGTTTTCCGGTTTCCGTATCCCTGTTTCCTGTCACGATGCCCGGTGTCTGGTGGAAATAATTGAGTGTAAGATGTGAATATCCCCAGCCTTTATTCAGTCCGAGCAGTCCGGTCAGAGCCTTTTCCTGGAAACCCGAATTAAATATATAACCGTCGTATTTATTTTTGTAGGAATGGGCTCTTTTGTCGCTGTATCTCCAGTTCCATACAAACCCGTTTTCATTACCTGACAGGTGTAACGAATTATTAAATAGGCCGTTGTTAGTTTGATATTCGGAGTACAGGCCTAATTCCCGTTTTCCATCGGGTAATATGGGCGAAGGCAGGAAATGTATGACACCTGCCATAGCATCCGAACCGTACATCAATGTAGCAGGGCCTTTCAGTATTTCTACCGAATTTACAGACTGTCCGTCTATCTCGATGCCGTGCTCATCGCCCCATTGCTGTCCTTCCTGGCGTACGCCGTCATTTACAACGACTACCCGGATGTAGCCTAATCCACGGATTACAGGTTTAGATATTGCATTCCCGGTTGTAATTTGTGATATTCCCGGTTCGATAGTCAGTGCATCGATTATATTGGATGACGAATTTTGTAACAATTTGCTTTTAGAAACCAGCGAAATAGGGGTAGGAGTCCTTTGCATGAGTGAGTTCCCCGTCAGTGCAGTTACTATTACTTCATTGATGCGGGCGCTCGATTCGTCCAACACAAAATCGAGTACACTAGTTTCCGATAAATTTACAGTCAGTACTATCGGCTGATGACCTATATAAGTGACCTGTATGGTTGTTTTAATAGATGGAAGATTCGTTATTCTGTATCTGCCTTCATCATCAGTGATGGCGCCTTTTTTCAATTCGGGAAAATATACATTTACTCCGATTAGGGTTTCACCGTTGATTTTGTCGGTTACGGTTCCCGATAAAGAGTTCTTTCCTGTCGAGGTATTATGAGCGGATAGAAGACCTATAGATAAAAAATATATAATGATTAAATGAAATGCTTTCATATAATGGGTATGTATAGTTAGTTATGCAATCGTATAAAATGATAGAGCAATAAGACGGAATTATTCTTTTACAACAGAATAATCCGTATAATTCTATCTAAAGTATTATACAGAAGTGAGGTGGAACAGGGATATTCCGCTAAAAATATGGAAAAGTACTTAAACTATAGGAGGTCCTCTCAGGGAAGGTAAGATAACTACTTTCTGAGTTGTATAATGATATTCCTTACCAATGATAATGGTTTCGGGAACATCTACATGAGCACTGAAAGGAGGTAATTCCTGAAAGGTATATGCAGATAAAGAAAAATGACAAATACCACAATCGTGCGGATGATTCGACTTATCCGGGGTGGCACTTTTTTCTGACAGGCAGGTGTGGGAATGGTCGTGCGATAGGAGGTGTAAAGGCTTTACCAGCAATGTACCGATAAAGGCAGTCAGAAAAAGTACTGCTATGCTATTCCTTATTTTATTTGAAATTACCAATCTTTCTACCTTTTATTAGAATGTCGTGCAAATATAAATTATATTTTTTTGTAATCCTAATCAGTTTATAGGTGACATTCTGTTTGCTAATTTGTTAATAGTGGTTAATAATTAGCGTTCTCTTTAATCTTTTTGTGCATGATTGCATCTATGTATATAAAGAGAATAATAAGCAGATTGTTTCATTTTAAATAGAGGAGTCATGAAAAAAATTATACTCGCGTTATCCCTGATATTTGTTTCGGCTTCGTTCGTTACTTCGCAGGCACAGCATATAAGCGTTAATATAAATATAAACAGCCAGCCGGCATGGGGGCCGGTAGGATATGATTATGTAGATTATTACTACATCCCCGAAATCAATGTATATTATAATGTCCCGTCGGCTGTATTTTATTATATGGACAGGGGACGATGGATATCTGCCCGGTATCTTCCTTATTCATACCGAAATTATAATCTGTACGGAATGTATAAAGTAGTCCTTAATACACGTGACCCCTGGCATTATAACCGTCATCATATTCGTGATTATGCCAGGTACAGGAATATGAGGAACCAGCATGTTATCTATTATGCTAAAGACCACCGTTACAATCACAGCCGCAGGAATACTGTTGCATGGTATAAAGGTGGAAAGCATAATGCTCCTCCGAAATACAAGGACAATAACCACCGATCCAAACCGGGCAAAAATGAATCCTATGGCCACAATAACCGTAAAGACAGGGTGGACAATAACAGAATACAGAATAATAACCGTAACAACAATTCCCGTCCTGATAGGGAACGGGTAACCAAAAGTTCAAGAAACAATTCTTCCCAAAACAGGAACAGCAGACAGCAGCCGTCTACGCGCAGCAGTCAGAGTTATCTGGTAAACAATGCTTCAAAAAAGAATGAATCTTCATCCCGGAGCAGCAGCCGTAATAGCGCATCACATTTACAATCGGAAAGAACCTCCAATACCAGAAGTAATAGATAGTTTTAATAAATAGATTTGTTTGTGGTTTAGTTTTGAGGTTGGCATTCCCGCAGGAATGCCAACTTTATTTTATATACGAGCCAATGCATTCGAAATATCATCTTTCAGGTCTTCCGGATCTTCAAGTCCGACAGAAAGGCGCAATAGCGTATCTTCTATTCCCATAAAGTTTTTCATTTCAGGAGAAAAAGTCCCATAAATTGTAGACTCGGGATGTATGATAAGTGTTTTGTTATCAAAGAGATTCGTTGCACGCCTGATAATTTGAAGGTTATTCATAAATCGGTAGCATTCTTGCTTACTTCCTAAATTGAAAGTCAGCATAGCTCCCGGATTATTTTCGAATAAATTATCAGATATGGATTTATAAGGCGAACTTTCCAGTTTTGTATAACCTGTTTTAATTACTTCTTCCTGTTTTTCCAGAAATTGAGCCAATACATAAGCAGAACCGGACATTTTTTCGAAGCGAAGTTCGAGAGTTTCCATTGCTGATGATTGTAGAGAGGCAGTTTCGGAATCCATATATGCTCCGATATTTCTTCCAATCTCTTTCCTTAACTTGGATGTAAATCTGAGGCAGGGATCTACTCCGTTTATTTTTGCCAGCTTTTTGTTCTTCGACCAGTCGAAAGTACCGTAATCCACGATGACGCCTCCTACGCTGGTGGCACCTCCCGATATATACTTCGTTGTAGAAACGACTTCGATATCTATACCTGCCTTTTTCGCATCGAAACCACACCAAGGTACGATGGTAGTATCTACAATGACCGGGATATTTTTCCTTTTCATCATTTCGGATATAGCTGGAATATCGGCAACCTCCATGTGGGGATTAGTTATGAGTTCGCAAAAGAAAGCACAGGTGTCTGCATCTGTTGCGGCTTCGATTTCTTCGAGGTTATCTGTATTTACGAAGCGTACTTCTACTCCGAATTCGGCTAAAGTGAATTTGAAAAGGGAAAACGTATTTCCGAAAAGATGCGGTGATGTAACGATATTACTTCCCGCATAAGCGATAGTCAGAAAAGTATTGGCTATTGTAGCCATACCCGAACTGAATGCCATGACGGAACCTGCTCCGGAAGCGGCCTTTATTTTAGCTTCGAGATTCTCTACCGTTGGATTTGATATGCGTGAATAAGTATGGCCCTCTACGCGGAATTGGAAAGCGTCGGCAATATCTTCCGCTGAAGTAAATTCGAATGCGGCATTCCTGTACACGGGCATGCTGATAGCTCCATGCGAGTCGGGACGTTTAAATGGGGACGAAATAATTCTTGTCGAAAATTTTTTACCTTTTTCGTTGTTCATCAGTTTGTAAAATATTTTATTCTGGTTATACTGCTACTACTCCTTTGATATGAGGATGAGGATCGTAACCTTCGAGTTGGAAATCATCAAACTGGAAATCGAAAATACTTTTCACCTCCGGATTGAGTATCATTTCCGGTAGAGGCCGGAGTTCCCGTTGCAGTTGCATTTCGAGTTGTTCGATATGGTTGAGATATATGTGCGCATCTCCTAAGGTATGAACAAAATCACCAGCTTCGAGACCGGTTACCTGTGCCATCATTTTAAGCAATAAAGCGTATGAAGCTATATTGAAAGGAACTCCCAGAAAGATATCGGCACTGCGTTGATACAGTTGCAGGCTGAGTTTCCCGTCCGCTACATAAAACTGGAAGAAAGCATGGCAGGGTGGGAGGTTCATATTGCGGATATCACCTACATTCCATGCGCTGACGATGATACGTCGCGAATCCGGATTGTTTTTAATCGTATTTACCACTTCGGTTATCTGGTCGATATGGCCTCCTTCGTAATCGGGCCACGAACGCCACTGGTATCCGTATATGTGCCCCAGGTCGCCGTTTTCGTCCGCCCATTCATTCCAGATACGCACTCCGTTTTCCTGGAGGTATTTTACATTTGTATCACCTGCCAGAAACCATAAAAGCTCGTATATAATCGACTTGAGATGTAATTTCTTTGTTGTAAGAAGCGGGAATCCTTCAGCCAAATTATAACGGCTCTGATGCCCGAATATACTGATTGTACCTGTGCCTGTCCTGTCTTCTTTTTTTACTCCTTCGGAAAGTACTCTTTCGACTAGTTCTTTATATTGCTTCATGTGGGTGTATGAGTTATTTCCTTATTATTCGATATATTAATTTCCTTTTATTTATTTGCATAATAATCGGGAAAGAAGAAATTGTGCATCATCTCTTCTTTTATCGTAGTAGCGGGGCCATGCCCGGGATATACTTTTGTTTCGGGCGGAAGAGTAAATAATTTATTACGTATCGACTCCAATAGCTGTCCGTGGTCTGCCCTTACAAGGTCGGTACGTCCGATTGTACCTCTGAAAAGAGCATCGCCCGTAAATACACATTCGTTCTTTCCGCTGTAGAAAGCGAGGCTTCCTGGTGAATGCCCGGGTACTTCCAACACTATAAGCCTTTGATTGCCGAATTCTATAACATCATTCTCCCTCAGGTAGTTTTTTATGCGCGGAGTCCTACCCTGCCGGGGGAATCCAAACATTTTAAGCTGTATGTTCATCGTCCTGAGTAGAAAGTTGTCCGCTTCATGAGCTTCCGGCTCTACCTCGAACTGCTCTTTCATAAACGCATTTCCCAGAATGTGGTCGAAATGCAGGTGTGTGTTTAATAAATGTTTTACAATCAGTTCATTGTTCAATATGAAATTGAGCAGTTCTACTTTTTCATCCGGATAATAACATCCTGCATCTATAACGACACATTCGTGCGTATCGTCATACAGTACGTATGTATTCTCTGCCACAGGGTTAAATTCAAACGCTTTTATTTTCATATCATCTATTCATTGATTAGCTAAACGAAAGAGACTCTTCCAAAAGTAATTTTCATAGTCTTTTTGTCATGTTGAACAAAGTGAAACATCTCGTTTTTTTAAGCTTGAGATTCTTCGTTTCACTCAGAAGGACAAAAAGAAAATAACACTCTAACTGCGTGTTTTTACTTCTAGAACAGCCTCCATATATCTTGTGTGTCGTGAAATCAGTTTAAAAGCTCTTCCAGCTTACTGTCCAATGCCGTACCCCTTAGGTTCTGGGCGATTACAGTACCGTTCTGGTCTATCAGCAATGTAAAAGGTATGGACGATACGCCGTATGGAGCGCTGAGTTCACTTTGCCAGCCTTTCAGGTCGGACATTTGTATCCACGACATATTCATATCCTTGATACCCTGTACCCAGGCATCTTTTTCTTCGTCAAGTGAAATACCGACAATTTCGAATCCTTTGGATTTATACTTTGCGTATGCTTCTACTACATTAGGCATTTCTACACGGCAAGGACCGCACCAAGATGCCCAAAAATCGAGAAGCACAACTTTGTTATTCCCCACGTAATCGGATAAAGAAACGTTTTTACCATTAGGATCGGCTCCTGTAATATCGATATATTGTTGTCCGATAAAATCCTGCTGAGCACCTGCCGGATTCATCAGCTTATCGAGGTATTCTTTCAGTTCGGGTGACGCCGATGCCAGTAATTCGTTAGCCTGGTTTTCATCGAAAGCGTCCAGAAACTGCATGAAAAAGAATTCGCCAGCTTTATTGCCGATATTTTCTTTTACAAAATCCTGTACTAATTTTTTTAGGCCTTCATTGAGTGTCATCATTTCGGCAAAGTATTGCTGTTGCTCATTTTCGTCGGATGTAGACTGTATTTTTTGAGCAATTGCCTGTGCTTTCTCCGATTCTTTGGTCAACTGTTCCAGAAAAGCCTGGCTCTTATCATTCAGAGGGGTTCCTGTAACTTTACTGAGCGAATCTATCTCTATTTTGATTTTTCCGTTTTCAAAGATGAAAGGAATTCCGTTTTGAAGTTGCGGAGCCAGATCCTTCACTACTACATATCCGAATCCGACTCCCGGTTGCTGGTTGTCGAGTTCGAACCTGAATTTACCATTTTGTATGGTGGTAGAATCTGTAGGTTGAGGAGGTGTTTCGTAGTTTTGGGTGGTAAGTAGATATACAGTTTTGCCATCGCTGTCAGAATTGTTCAAACTGCCTTCCAATACATTTTTGTTGGAACATGAGACAGCCATAAGAGCTGATAAGGGAAGAATATAGAGTAATTTCTTCATAATCTGCGTTTGTTTGTTATTTTATTAGTTATAATTTTATTGTATGATTAAGTATATATATTAATCGAGAATCTCTTGCAGACGGTAATTCAATTCTTCCCCGTACAGATAACTCTCCATTATATTTCCTTCTTTGTCGACCAATAATGTAAATGGTATGCTGGTAATGCCGTAGGTTGTACCCGCAAGGCTTTTCCAGCCTTTCAGGTCAGACATATTAACCCATGTCATATTGAACCGGTCGATTGCACTAAGCCAGTCCTGTTTTCTTTCATCTAGCGATATGCCGATAATCTCGAAACCTTTGTCTTTATATTTACTGTAGGTTTCTGCCAGTTTAGGTAATTCGCGTACACAAGGCCCGCACCACGAAGCCCAGAAATCTATCAGCACATATTTACCTTTCCCCACATAATCCGATAAAGACACTTCTTTGCCGTCCGGTGTCTGCAAGGTCATATCCAGGTATCTGCCTTTTCCTTGCTGAATATCCCGGTAAACCGTATACTTGGATAATCGTTGCCCGCTTTCGCTTTGACGGAATGCCGGCCTGGCTTCTTCCATCAGTTCCGCCAGCTGTTCATCGGGTAAGACCTGATACAACATCGTCAACAGGTATTCACCGATTTCGTTTTTGATGTTGTCTTTGGTTATAGAATAGCTTCCTTTTTCCAGCTTATCCCGCAGAGGCTGTACTTCAGCCAGCCAGCTTTGACGGCTTTCTTCCGTATTCTCCATAACTGAGTAACGGCTGTTTATTTCTTTCAAATCGGTAGAAATGCTCTCCTGCAAATCCAGGAAAGCTTGCATCTGATTGTTTTTAGCCGTTCCGCTTATCCTGTTCTTTTGCCCTATCTGCATACTGATCTGCCCTGCTTCAGGCGAAAAAAGGGCAGCTTTGTTTCCGGCAGATACATAATAAATAGTAGGGGTGCCGGGGACTTCACCTTTGAAAGTAAAACGGTTGTTTTCTACGATTGTACTATCTAATTGAACAATATCCGGCTGTCCGGAAATATTTTTTTTAAGATATACTGTTGTGCCGGACAAGTCTCCGGCAGAGGCATCTATAAGCCCGTTCAGCACAAATGATTTATCTTGTGCGTATAAAGTATTTACCATCAACGCCGTAATGGTAAATAGGAAAAAAATCTTTTTTTGCATAAAAAATAATACGAATACAATGAACTACAAAAATAGCTAAACTATTTGATTTCAGGGAAGAGATGCCGTTTTTTTATTGAACGTTAAATATTTTATGTATCTGTTTCTTTTATGTGGCTCTTCTTATCATTTTTTTGAAAAATATTCCGTAATTACTTTTTTTAGATTCTCTTCAGGCATAATTGTATTAAAATTTCCCCAAAAATCCGGATCGTATTCAAATGGTATGTTTGAAAAAACGCTTTTCGGGGATACTTTTTCTTTTCGCGGGATGCGTTCGACATTTTCTGTCCCGATCTCACAGGTCACCATCTCGAACCAGGTATGGATATGGGTGCTGAAAAGCTTTCTTTTCTTTCTCATCCTGAAATTCAGGTCTCCTCGAATGTGATTGATATAATAAATATCATTGGTCGGTTTGTACGAAACTTCATAAGAAACGCTTTCAAGTGTAACATTTGTATCTTTTTTCTTGCGCAGGATATAGTTGTCGGCTGCCGATTTTACAAATTTAGGATTGACTTTGAAAACAGCCTTTAAAAGAGCATGGTTTTCGGCATCGATATACAATTCGCCCTGGAACAGCGGTGCATGTATGTATTTATTTTGCTCGAAAGAAATCACATTGACCCGGCGGTCGTCTATCATGGTGATGTCGATATGTGCGAATGTGTATTCCAGGTCTCTGCCTTCAGCTAAAAAGTCGGGCAATTGCCTTACGATGTCCAGCATGAGCGCGGCTTCGATGCCCGATTTTATCTTGGTGATTATCGTGTCCGCTTCTTCTTTTCTCCATACTTCGCGTTTTTGGAGCAGGGTTACATCATCTCTTTCGGCTGATCCCAGATACCCGGTCTTATAAATTTTAAGTACAGCTTCGGTCAGTTCAGTATTCTTTTTTTTGCTTTCCACACCTTCCCTGTAAAATGTAGTCAGATATATAGGTGCCGTCGCATAATTTTCCTTTCTTTTCTGCAGCATGCGTTCTACTTCCTCCATCGGGTTTACCAGACGTACAACTATTTCCTGCAATGGAATAACCTGGGGTTCGAGCATTATGCTGGCATTTTGTCCCGATAATAAAGAAACTTCCATTTCCTGCGATTGGTAACCCAGCGATGAGAAACGGATGTTTGAAGAGACCAGTGAATCGGGAACGACCAGCCTGAATTCACCATCCTGATTGGAGATGGTGCCGATAGATGTATTAACAATACTGACAGATGCGGCAGGTATAGGCGTTTCGTACAGTTGGTCTAAAACGACGCCCCCGAATATTATTCTGTCGTTTTTGATTGTGTCTTCCGAATGCTTTTCTCTATTTAGTGAGTAGACAGGCGGTTCACTTTTTTGCTTTTTGTATAATAAGATGTGTTTATTGACAATACGTATGCTAAGGTCGTTTTTTTGAGTAATCAGCCGGATTGCTTCGGTTAAAGAGTATTCACCTTTGTCTATTTTTACTTTTTTATTGTTGTCAACTATATTGCTGTCGTAAATAAAAAAATAACCTGTCTTTTCGGATAATATTCTGATAAGCTGGTAGATAGTTCCTTTTGATTTTGGTAGTTCTATTTTCATGTCCGGTATATTTCCATCATCTGCATGTGCCGGTGGCGCGACAAGCAATAGTGTAAATATTAA
>DQAM01000467.1 GCA_003523545.1 Dysgonomonas sp. | reverse complement strand
ATAATCTCTGTCAATAAACGCACTAAAGATTTTCCGGTTAAATATAATAACGGAACTCCATTGGATGCTTATCTGTCCATAAACTTTATAAGCGCCTATGGTAAACAGGGATTATGGAGGCCGTATAGTACCTATCGCTTTTACTATTCGATGGATAAAGAAGATACTCCCGATAAAGAAGTAGCGCAGAATTACAAAGAAGAAATACTAAATAGGGAAGCTAAAGAATGTATAATTTACAAGGATTCTTCCGCCGCCGTTATCTCCTTTTACAGAGATTCGGCCTATTTAATCCGGTATTTGAGTCATGAAAATGGTAAATGGCTGAATGCAGGTGAAGATGTGGACGATGGTTTTAACAAAACCCGGCAGAAAGCGATGAGGCAGCTACCCGCGATAGCATCGTTTATTCCTGTAATAGAATTATTGAGACAAACACCTACCGATACGGCTGGGTTTGTAAGCTATATAAAAGAGCACGGTAAATCACCTGAGGAATATCTTTTAGAAAAACTATCGAAGCATAAAATTGTAGTGTATGGGGAGATGCACAGAAGAAAAAATTCCTGGGATATGCTGAGACGTACTATCAAAAATCCGGAATTTGCAAAAAATACGGGAACGATTTTCTTCGAACTGCCTCATCATAAACAAGAGAACCTGGATGAATTCTATGCCCGGCAAAAATTAGATACAGATATTCTTTTAGACATTTTCGGATGTGAACAGATAAACGGCTGGCACGATAAAGATGAGTTCGATTTTATGATTGACCTCTGGCATCTGAATAAACGGCTTCCGGAAAATCAAAAGATAAAAATTGTTTTGACCGACTATCAGATAGCATGGGATGCGATGAATACCAACGAGGATTTTGAAAACCGCACCAGAAAAAACAGAAATACAAATATGGCAGATGTCATAGAAAAAACATTAAAATCCTCGACAGATAATAGAAACTCCTTATTCATTGTCGGTTTTATGCATGCACACAAAGGCCGTCTTCCCGGATTGTTTTCCGGAGAAGGATCAGCTCCTACTGCCGTCGCACAATTAGTAGACCGTTTTTCGGACGAAGATGTATTTTCTATTTTTACACATTGTGCTACAATAAGCAATAGGGGTACTTTTGGAGGAAAAATACGCAACGGGCTTTACGATTACGTCTTCGAAGTAAATGGGAATACATCCGTCGGTTTTGATTTATCAGGTAGTCCGTTTGGTAAAGAACCCTTCGATGCATCATCCGAAATAAAATTCAATCCTAAAACCGGAAGTTATGAGTATAATTACGATGGATATATATTCTTACAAAAATTGGAAGACGAAGAAAAAGGAAATCCATTGTATGAATTATTTACGGATGAATATGTAGAAGAAATAAAAAGAAGAGCCAGAATAACCGGTATAAAAGATGAACAAAAGTGGATGTACGGCGTAGCCCTAAAAGACCTGACCAAAGGAATCATAATAGGCAAGATGAAAGAATATGCTCAGGAGAATCAGGGTAAAAGATGGAATTTTAAAAAGTAATTAAGTACGATTAATACATTATTTAGTAGTAACATCCGGTTGTACATCTACAAATGTGGAACCGGATGTTTTGTATTATATAAACTTTTGCATGAGGACAGTGTTTCATAATGAAGAGTAGTAAATACTCATAAATAAACATTATTCAGCTATCGGTGAATTTGTATGCATCCGGTAACGAAGGAAGTTTCAATAAATTATAGTAAATTTGAGAATTGATTATTTATATTCGCACGAGCAGAATATATCAGGAAGCGGATTATGAAAGTAAACAACAGGGAATTAAGCTGGCTGGCTTTTAACGAACGTGTTTTGCAGGAAGCGCAGGATACCTCGGTACCCTTAATCCAACGTCTGCGTTTTCTCGGTATTTTCTCCAACAATCAGGATGAATTCATCAAGGTACGTGTTGCGAACCTCATGCGTTTGTCCAAACCGAAAAACGGTAAAGTCCAGAAGACTAATGACGGATTCGTTGCTAGCGAAATACTTCCATTGGTAAATGAAAGCATAGATGCATCCCAGCGTATATTTGAGAAAACATACGTAGAGATTCTGTCCGAAATGGAAAAAAACGGAATATACATTATTAATGAAACCCAGCTGACGGAAGCCCAAAAGATGTTTTGCCGTGATTATTTTTCCAATGAGATTAGCCAATGGCTTGTTCCCTTGCTTCTGCGTAAGAGCACCAAAATGCCTTTTCTGAGCGACACCAAAATATATCTGGCGGTTAAGATGTGTTCTTTGCACTTTAAGAACCCGAGGTATTCCATTATTCAAATACCCGTCAACCGTAATTCGCCCCGTTTTATCCAGCTGCCTTCCGAAGGACCACGCACAGACATCATTTTCATAGATGATATTATCAGGCTCTGCCTGGATGAGATATTCTTCATGTTCAATTATGATACCATCACTGCGCATACTTTCAAATTCATGCGGGATGCGCATCTTTCGGTATATGAGGACATATCGAAAAGCGTAATTGAAAAAATGGAAGTCGGTCTTGCGGGAAGAAAACACGGGGAGCCTGTATATCTGGTGTGCGATAAAGAAATGCCGGAGGATTTGCTAAATATCATTGCCGGTAAATTGAAAATCAATGATGAAG
>DQAM01000070.1:3349-8314 GCA_003523545.1 Dysgonomonas sp. | reverse complement strand
AGCAAAACCAATAGAGAATATATACCACTTTTTATAATTACCTGATATAATTTCATAAGTCCCCCATATTATTATCGGTATAAAAACATAGGAAAGAGCTTCTCCGAAAGCTCCGCGTAAAAACATCGCTATCATCCTGAAATAAGCAAATGATATAAGTATAGCTGAAAGATATGCTATCTTGTTGGATCGAAAAATTTTATTTACTGCAATGAACGTGAAATAGCCGCACAGGAAAAACAGAAAGAATACATATATTTTATATGCTATGACTATATTTGTAAGTAAGGCTAATACCGCTATTGGTATTAATAAAATGTCGGAATAAAACAATTTGGTGCCATATCCGTAACCGTTAGCTCCTTGTGATTGAATATATACAGGAAAAGATCCGTCACAAAGTGCATCCATCAGCGTCAATATCCTATCGTAATGAAAGTAAGCTTCGTATCCTGGATAAAGACGATTCTCGGGAAGAAAAATTATAGCAGCGAATAAAGATAATACAAATAAAAGGATCAGGAGTCTATAATATTCTTTATGCGAAGATTTACCGGTATATAAGGAATAGTTCACTTTTTATAAAAATTTGCTTTGTTTATATTTTTACATCTGTTCGGGTAATAAATATACAATATTAATATAACCATACTCAGTAATGTAATATACAGACTGTATTTTTGAATAATTGTACCCTTAAAATCGACTTCCAGCTTACCTGTACCTTTAACAGGTATAGAAAGTAATCCATTTTTACTTTGAAATAGCGGTAATTTTTTTTCATTAAAAACCGCTTGATAACCTGCGTAATAAAACAAGGGTACTATTATACTATCAACTTTCGACTTTGTGTCGATATTTAATTTAATACTATTCTTATCATGTACATAATCTGATATTTCAGTCGATTTATATTGGCATTCTATTTCCTCTTCACGTTGCGCGATCCTGTCCCAGAAGTTATAATCAAAAAGAATCTATTTCAAAGGAGTATACTCTAACCCACCTAAAAAAAATAGATTTTCGACAGAAGGTGGTGCATCTGCAAAACTGTTTAAAAACTTAGAATTTCTAAAATTATAAGAATTAATAAAAATTTGAACTATAGATGCTATAAGTATGATACCTGATGCTATTAAATATTTTTTCTTGGTTTTAAATATATGGTATATATATGTTGCCCCGGATACTGCAAAGAAAAAGGTAGTATATTCAAATAGACGCCATGGATATTGTATCGATTTAAGCAAGGTAAAAGGAAATTTTCCCCACGGGAAAATAGCACTCGTAACTAAAATAGATATAATTCCTAATATTAAGGAGTAATCCGCTAATTTAATCTGATAGTTTCTTTTCCTTATAAAAACTCTCAAATTAACTAAAACTACCAATAATATACCTACTCCATGGTGTAGTGGATTATCGATATCAATAATAAAACCTGTAACTAAACCTTTAGTTATTTCAGAAAATGCCAGTTTAGTTTGTGCAGGAGTATTAAGGTCTTTTGATAAGGTTTGATAAAATGTATTTGTAGATAGTTGTTCAAATAAAGGAAGCGTGCCATAAGCGGATAAGAAAAGGATGACAATTCCTGATATTACAAGTACATAAAATCGTTTTTTCTCTTTAATAAATTTCTGTCCATTAACAATTAAAACGAATAGTACTATTATGGCAGTTAATAACGAAGTAATAAGGTGTGACATTATCAAAAAAGCAAAACCAATAGAGAATATATACCACTTTTTATAATTACCTTGGATTATCTCATATATTCCCCATGCAATAACAGGTATAAATATAAAAGATAACGATTCGCTCAGCCCTCCCCGTAAAAACAATCCTGTCAGTCTGAAATAAGAGAAGGTTACCAGAATTCCACTCAAATAGCCTATTTGTTCCGATTTGAATATGTTTGTAACAGCTTTTCGAGTAAAAAATCCACACAGGAAAAGATTGAAAAAAATAAAAACTTTGTATGAAAATACCAGATTTGTAATTATAGCTAATAGGGCAGCCGGTATCAATAAAAAATCGGAATAAAATAATTTTGTGCCATACCCGTATCCGTTTGCAGCCTCAGACTCTATATATACAGGAAATGATCCATCCTGAATAGATTGTATCAAAGCTTTTATTCTACCATAATGAAAGTATATATCATAACCGGGATATAGTCGGTTTTCAGGTAAATATATTAAGGTGGCAAAGAGAGATAATGCAAGTAACAATATTATAAAAATATAATAATCTTTACTTTCTTCTTTTATAATTATCATCTAATGTCGTTTTAAAACATATATTTATCAGACTGCAAAGCTATAAAAATAATTTGCAGATATGTATCAGATATACGGTAATACTTAGTAATAAAAAAATATATTATCTCATTTTTTGAGAATTAGTATCAAGAGATAAGGTCAGGAAAATTATATTCAGACTAAAGTAACTTCTATTTCTTTTTCCCTGATCATGTCTATAAGATGTGCCGGCGCATTGGAATCGGTTATTATATGATGAATCTTATGAAAGTCGCATATCTTACAGAATCCTCTTTTTCCAAATTTGGAAGAATCCGTGAGAATTATAATTTCCTGAGCCGCATCGATCATCTGCTGGTTTATCCGGGCCTCGCTCATGTTGCTTGTTGTAAGGCCGTAATCGAGATCTATTCCATCCACACCCAAGAATAGTTTATTACAAGATAAACTTTCAAGTATATTCTCTGCATAATGGCCGATTACTGATACCGAATTTTTTCTCATAATCCCCCCGAGTTGAATAATTTCAATATTGGGATTATAACATAAAGCCAGCGAAACTTTAACAGATGAAGTTATAACCGTCAGGTTATCGGTCGTATTTATTTCGTTAGCGAAAGAAAATAGAGTCGTGCCTGATGCAATAATGATTTTATCGTTTGGTTCTAACAACTTATTCGCAGCTTTTGCGATGCGTGTTTTCTCTTCCGTAAACATCTTTTCTTTTACATCTATATGTTTATCGGAAATAATAGAGCTTAACGTGCTTGCACTTCCATGACTGCGGTAGAGCATCTTTTTGCTTTCGAGTTGTTTCAAATCCTTACGGATGGTTACCTCAGATACGCCAAGCTTTTCGCTTAACTCCTGCACTTTTACATAACCATCTTGTTTCAAATGTTCCAGTATAAGTTTATGCCTCTTTGCTATATTACCCATATTATTCTCAATTTATTATTAACACACAAAGTTATTAAAAAAATGAATCCTTTAATCTACTATACTCCACACATCAATTAAAAGATGCATAAAATGTATAAATAAAAAGGTTTCTTTGAACTAAAATAATAAAAAAACGTTTAAATAATTATTATTTCAAAACAAAAATATTTTCGAAATATACAAAAAAAGTTTCGAATTTGTTTGTTTTTCTAAAAAAGTAGTTTAAATTTGTGAAACATAATAGTTCATTGTATGCAGAGAAAAACCTTCATTGATAAATTAGCAGATACATCAATAACATGGGATTTCGTTATTGTAGGAGGAGGCGCCACTGGTCTGGGAGCAGCAGTCGATGCGGCATCCCGCGGATTTAAGGTGATCCTTCTCGAGCAAGCAGACTTTACAAAAGCAACCTCTAGCCGCAGTACCAAATTAGTACACGGCGGTGTCCGCTATCTGGCACAAGGCGACGTGAGCCTGGTTATAGAAGCGTTGAGAGAAAGAGGTTTAATGAGACAAAACGCCCCCCACTTGGTCAAAGACCAACGTTTTATCATCGGCAACTACAAATGGTGGGAAAAATCATTTTACACTATAGGCTTAACTGTATACGATGTATTAGCCGGAAAAAGAGGCCTGGGCAGATCTATGCCTATGAGTAAAAAATCCGTCCTGAATGAAATCCCCCAGATAAACCAGAATGGACTAACAGGCGGAGTCGTATATTATGACGGACAGTTCGATGATTCGCGCATGGGAATCAACCTGATGCAGACAGCTGTCGAACAAGGGGCTGTAGTTTTAAATTACGCTAAAGTTACCGGCTTGACAAAAAACGATAAGAACAGGATATCAGGAGTAGACGTTCAGGATACATTTACAGGTAACAATTATCATCTTAATACCAAAGTGGTAATTAATGCCACCGGTATATTTGTAGATGAGCTGATGATAATGGATGCACCTGAAAAAGAAAATATAGTACGGCCTAGTCAGGGTGTGCATTTGGTAGTTGATAAATCGTTCCTGGGCGGGGATTCCGCTATAATGATTCCCAAAACAAGCGATGGACGTGTACTATTCGGAGTACCTTGGCACGACAAGGTAGTTCTCGGCACAACAGACACTCCTTTGAAAGAATTTGTACTGGAACCCAAAGCTCTGGATGAAGAAATCGAATTTATCTTGAAAACCGCAGGACAATATCTTGCTAAACAGCCGCGAAGAGAAGATGTCTTATCCGTTTTTGCAGGACTTCGTCCTTTGGCTGCACCCAAAAGCAATGCGGATGGATCGAAAACGAAAGAAATTTCGAGAAGCCATAAAATAGTGGTTTCCGACAGTGGATTGATTACTATAACCGGAGGTAAATGGACTACTTACCGGGATATGGCAGAAGACGTTATCGACCGTGCCATTAAGGACGCTGGATTGCCTGAATTGGAATGTAAGACAAGAGATTTACATATCCACGGCTATAAGGAAAATGTGGACAGATCGAATTTCAACTATGTATATGGAAGCGACCTGGAAAAAATAAAAGCTTTGGAAAGCCAGTCTACTGAATATTCTGAAAAGCTGCATCCGGAATACGACTACACCGGTGCAGAAGTAGTATGGGCTGTAAGGCAAGAAATGGCTTTTACAATAGAAGATGTACTGGCACGCCGTCTGCGGATATTATTCCTGGATGCAAGGGCCGCTATCGATATGGCTCCCAAAACGGCACAGCTAATGGCAAAAGAGATGGGTAAAGATA
>DQAM01000070.1:0-3152 GCA_003523545.1 Dysgonomonas sp. | reverse complement strand
AAAAGAGATGGGTAAAGATACCGCTTGGGAAAATTCACAGGTATCGGAATTTATACAGCTGGCACAGAATTATTTATTAGTACCTTATAAAAATTAGAACTCATTGTATAAACCTAAATATATTTAGCATGGAAAAATTCATTTTATCATTCGATGCAGGAACAACAAGTTCCAGAGCTATAGTTTTCGACCACAAAGGAGAGATACGTTCGGTAGCTCAGAAAGAATTTACCCAGATTTTCCCTCAAAGCGGATGGGTAGAACACGATCCACACGAAATCTGGTCTTCACAGGCAGCAGTAGCTGCAGAAGCTATCACAAAGATCGGAATAAACGGAACCAATATTGCTGCAATAGGAATTACCAACCAAAGGGAGACTACTATTGTATGGGATAAAGAAACAGGTGAGCCTGTTTATAATGCCATTGTTTGGCAGGACAGAAGGACATCTGAGTATTGCGACAGTCTGAAAGACCAGGGATTACTCCCCTATGTGAAAGAAAAAACCGGTCTTATCATAGATGCTTATTTCAGTGCAACTAAAGTGAAATGGATTCTTGACAATGTAGACGGCGCAAGGAAAAAAGCAGAAGAAGGAAAGCTTATTTTCGGAACTGTTGATTCATGGATAGTTTGGCAGCTGACCCGGGGAGAAGTACATGCTACAGATGTAACGAATGCTTCACGTACTATGTTGTTCAATATCCACAATCTGGAATGGGACAAAGATTTGCTGAAACTTTTCAATATTCCGGAAAGTATGATGCCTAAAGTTTGCGGATCAAGCGAATTGTACGGGCATACAGTGACAACATTGTTTGCGTCGAAAGTGCCTATAGCAGGTATAGCAGGAGACCAGCAGGCAGCGTTATTCGGCCAGATGTGTGTTGAAAAAGGTATGGTAAAGAATACGTATGGAACAGGATGTTTCATATTGATGAATACAGGAGAACAGCCTGTTGCATCAAAAAATAACCTCGTAACTACAGTAGCCTGGCAGGTAGGTGGTAAAACTAATTACGCCCTTGAAGGAAGTATTTTTGTGGGAGGCGCTATTGTTCAATGGTTACGTGATGGTTTAGGAATCATCAAATCATCGGCAGAGATAGAAGCTTTAGCAACACAGGTACCTGATAACGGCGATGTTTACTTTGTTCCTGCTCTCACCGGATTGGGTGCACCTTATTGGGATCAATATGCCCGCGGAGCAATCGTAGGACTATCTCGCGGAACTACGGCAGCCCATATTGCACGTGCAGCTCTTGAAGGTATTGCTTATCAGTCTATGGACGTAATCAATGCCATGATACTGGATGCAGGTGTTGGTCTGAAAGAATTAAGAGTAGATGGAGGAGCCGCTAAAAACGATCTTCTTATGCAATTCCAGGCGAACGTTCTGGGACAAACCGTTATCCGTCCTCAAACAACTGAAACAACTGCCCTGGGTGCTGCATATCTCGCAGGATTGGCAGTCGGTTATTGGGAGAGTATCGAAGAAGTGAGTAGGCAATGGCACATCGAAAAGAAATTCGAACCGGATCCTAAAGTAGATATGCATTTAGCTAAGAAAAAATGGTCGGATGCAATTTATCGTGCTCAAACCTGGATAAAATAATAAATCCAAAAAATAATTACCTTATTGAATAACCTATTTAATAATTTACAACCATGGGACAAGATATTTTATTTGAATTCATTGGTACGGCTATACTTATCCTGTTTGGAGCAGGTGTATGTGCAAACGTTAACCTCAAGAAAACTTTAGGACATAAATCGGGATGGGTCGTAATAGCATTCGGTTGGGGATTTGCTGTATTTGTGGCAGCATTTATTTCCGATCCCTATTCGGGAGCGCACCTTAACCCTGCCGTAACAGTAGGACTGGCGATAGCGGGAGTATTTAAGGGTAGTGTTATCGGATACATAATCGCACAGATGCTTGGTGCTATATTAGGTGCTACGATTGTTTACTTGATGTACAAACCTCATTTCGACGTAGAAGAAGATCCTGGGGCTAAGCTGGGAGTATTCAGTACAGGTCCTGCCATAAAAAGCTGGTTTTCTAATTTCCTCAGTGAAGTTGTAGGTACATTTGCATTGGTCTTCGGTATATTATATGCCGTAGGTGCACAAATTGCAGGACCGCTTCCGGTAGCAATACTCATTGTTGCGATAGGTATGTCTCTGGGTGGTACTACAGGTTATGCCATCAACCCGGCACGTGACCTGGGACCCCGTATAGCTCATGCCATTTTGCCTATCAAAGGTAAAGGAAGCAGCAACTGGGGATATGCATGGCTGCCTGTTGTAGCTCCTCTCTGCGGAGGTATCCTGGCTGCCTTATTATACCTGGCTTTAAACCGTTAATATCTTTAATTTCTAATATCACTATCTTATGAAATTTAAATTGATTATTATGTCAATGGCATTATTGCTGTTGCCGATGGCATTGCATTCTCAGAATGATGACACATACGTTCCCGTAGATTTCTCCTTACAACTGAAAAATATGCACTTATGGAGAGGTATACAAGTTTCGAACAGCGCACTCACTGCTGTAGACTTGAACCTGAAAGATAAGAGCGGGAACTTCAAAGTCGGAATCTGGGGAGGTGCAAGTTTCGATAGCAAATTCAAAGAATTTGATTATTATGTTTCTTACTCCAATAGCGGTTTCAGCATTGCTGTATGGGATATATATAATTTTTCTCCTGGCGTTGCACACAATAACCGGCAAGCTTTTAATTACAGTGCAAGGGAAACCGGCCACTTTATAGACCTTTCGGTTGCATATCGCTTTCAGGGAAGTTTTCCTTTAAATATAAGCTGGGCGACAGTAATTTTCGGTCGTGACAGAGGTGCATTGAATGAGAAAAATCTGTATTCTACGTATGTATCTATGGATTATCCCATATTAAGGGGTAATGTAGTAGACCTGGATTTAGGTGTAGCAGGCGCTTTTGCTCTTGATCCGGAAAAAGGTACGAATGCTAATTTTTATTCAAAAGATGCAGGTATAGTTAATATCAATCTTACGGCATCTAAAGATGTAAAGATAGGAAGCTATACATTGCCTGTTTCCGTGATGGCTATGTTCAATCCCGCAAATAACGAAGCAAATATTCAGTTAGCGCTGAATATCTTTTAAGTA
>DQAM01000521.1:2155-3296 GCA_003523545.1 Dysgonomonas sp. | reverse complement strand
TAACGTGTATAAGTGAAACCGAACTTTTTTGCCAGTCCCTGCACTTTTTTGTCCAGTTTATAAGCTATAATATTACTTATGGCCGGACTTGCCGGAGAACCTTGCGGAAGAAAACGTTCGCCTTTCTGCACATAGTAGGTGACTCCATCCATTTCTACAGTTTCTGTTTCTGCCTGCGTACATATTAGGGCGAAAATAATCGCGGTTTGCTCAGAGTATCCAAAGTTGCGGAACAATCCTTTCACCCTTTTATAAGAGATGGTCGGGAAAAAATCTTTCAAATCTACATTGATGACAATATCTTTCCCGACGTGGGGTTCGGCATTCGTCAGTATAGACTTCTCCCGGATGAAACCGTGTGATGTGTCGCAATGAGGAATATTATCGAGTACATTTTGTAATACCCACATCTGCAATTCTTTCATACGATGCTTCGGAGCTGATATTTTTCGCTTACCTCCCGATTTTTTCGGTATTTCGAATGTATAATAATGCGTATTTTTGGAAACCCTCCGCTGATAAAGCAAATATCTCAACGATGCCAGTTCCACCCCCATATTCTCAGCCAATGCTTTGACAGAATCAAAGACAGGGAGGTTATATTTTTGCAGTAATTCTGCATCATAGTCTGTATTGTTGAGTCCTTCCGAAACTCCTTTGCCCAGATATAAAATCTGCTCTAACTGTGCTTTTTTCCAGCGGGCAGCTTTATCGAGCCTTATTTGCTTGTTTTTCTGCTTGGTCTGTTCCCTTTTCTCTTTGGCTTTCTTCATTCGTTCTCTCCGCATTTCACTAAGCATAGCTTCCTGATTGCGAAATTTACGGTCTTTAGCCAAAAGTTCGTTCAGTTCTTTGTTTACCTCTACTTCACGTCTTATGAGTGTTTCGGAAAGTGTGGGAACGTCCGAATTGTCCCAAAAACCCAGTCGCTGCATTTCTTCCAGGATATAGCTATCCTTAGAAGCGGCACGAATCCTGTCATAAATCTGCTGGCGTGTTAAATTTCCTGACATGGTATATTCTCTCTATTTATTTGTAACGAAAAAGCCCTATTTGTTTAAACAGGGCTTGGTGGTTCGGGAACCTTCGTATTTTCCTGGGACTATATCAATCAACTCCAGAGAATAGCTACTATACGCAT
>DQAM01000521.1:0-2143 GCA_003523545.1 Dysgonomonas sp. | reverse complement strand
ATGCGTATAGTAGCTATTCTCCCAATAAAGATTGCAGGTAGTGCCGAATGTCAAATATTTTTCCGCCGATGACGAAACATCATCTTTTTCTTATTCAGAAAAGCAAGGTATTTTCCAAACCTGACAACAAAGTTAAAATCATTATCGAAAAAAACAAGAGTTTTATCAAAAATTTTAGCATATAGTTTTATTACGCAATATTACTTAATTAAATATGGAAAAAACATAGCAACTCTACATAAAAAGTATAAAAACATTTTTATATAATCCCGGTCTCTGCTTATAAATAAGTTTTTATATATTTGAGTAAATTTATACACATAAGGAAACCGGAACAAATTTGATTCCTGTGTATTTTAAACAATTACTTTGTTTTGAAAAGTAATCATGACAAAAAAGAGTTGTTAGAAGTTTTATCGAAAGGAGATCAAAACGCCTTCCGGCATTTGTTTCTCGATTACTTCCCAAAAGTTAAAGAATTTATAGCACAATTCTTAAAGAACGAAGTAATTGCGGAAGACTTAAGCCAGGATATATTTGTGAAAATATGGGAAAACAGAAAAAGCCTCCCGCTGATTCATTCTTTCGATGCATACATATACCGTATGGCTAAAAATTCTGCCCTAAACCAAATAAAAAAAGAATCATATAATACAATATATCAGGAATATAATAATCCTATTAGTGAGTCATTTTCAATCGAAGAGGATATTTTTGCCAGAGAGATAAAATTACTGATAGAGCTGACTGTGAGTAGAATGCCGGAGCAAAGGAAACGGATATATACAATGAGCAGGGTGGACGGTTTAAAAAATGAAGAAATCGCAAATCAATTAAAAATATCTAAAAAAACGGTAGAGAATCATCTTAACCTGGCACTCAGGGAAATAAAAAAAAGTATAACCCTCCTTTTATTATTTTTTGCTTAATTATTTTTTTAATCCGATTGGGTGTAAAATCATTTTCATTTGTCTTATTAATAAAGTACTTGAATAATGTCTATCATTTCACGCATTATAAGTACCTTTTTTAATAATGATTATCCGGATAAAGTACAAATCAAATTTCGTGAATGGCTTGTAGAGGAAAGGTTTATTGAGGAAAAGGAGAAAGGGATGAAGTCAGTATGGGATTCACTCCAAAATATAAGACTCGATATGTCAACCTTTCGGTCGTTACAAGAAACAGAACGAAAACTGGATTTTCATAAAAAAGGTAGATTTTCAGTTAAAAAACAGGCTGCACGTTTGACGAGAATTGCAGCTATATTGATATTACCCTTATTGTCGGTAATTTTTACTTATATCTATTTTCAAAGTAAAAATTTCAATTCCTCCGTAAAATTGTCGGAATGTTATGCATCTCATGGCGAATTAAAAACGGTAAAGTTACCCGACGGATCTGTAGCAGTTATTAACTCGGGAAGTTTGCTTATCTATCCGGAAGAGGAGATGGACGGGAAAAGGATAGTTTATCTTAATGGAGAAGCGTTTTTTGAAGTGGAGTATAACCGGGATCTTCCCTTTATTGTAAAAACAAACGGACTCGAAGTGGAGGTATTGGGTACAAAGTTTAATGTATCGGCTTATCCTGATATGCCGAAAATAACCACAACATTAAAAGAAGGAAAGATCAGAATTAATTTCGATAGCACAGTTAGGGAAAGCGTCACCTTATCTCCGAACGACGAGGTTATATACAACAGGGAAACAGATGAAATAATTTACGGAAAAATTGCCGACCGGTATATTGGAGCATGGAGAGAGGGTCATCTCTTGTTTAATGAAGCGCCAATTACCGAAATACTGAGATCATTCGAGCACAGATACGGCGTTAACGTTTATCTTAATTCGAATAAGTATACAAAAGATAAGCTTACAGTAAAATTTATCCATGGGGAAACTATTAAAGAGTCGCTGTTAGTTTTAGAAAAGATAATACCAAATTTCAGTTACAGGCTGGAAGATAATAAATTATATATTTATTACCATGTAAAAAAAGAATACCCATGAAAAAAAGAACCGGTGAATAGATTTCGAAGGCCACCCACCGGTTTGAAATCGTAGAACATCAACTTAAAATCCAATTAATCAAAAGTTAACATTCAATAAATTTCTAATTACCAAAGCTATGAATAAAAATT
>DQAM01000520.1 GCA_003523545.1 Dysgonomonas sp. | reverse complement strand
AGCGCTTTTCGCCAATCCGCGCAATGCTACGTCGGGAACATTGAAGCAACAGGATTCGAAGGTTGTAGCATCGCGTAAGCTGGACTCATACCTATATTATATGCTCGGAGAGAATCTCCCGGAGAAAGGGCATTACGAAAATCTGCAAAAAGCCCGGGAATGGGGTTTTAAGATTTCGGACGCGATAAAAAAGTGCAGTACGCTGGAAGAAGTGTACGACTTTCTGAAATATTGGGATGTGGAACGTAAAAACCTGCCGGTGGCAACCGACGGGGTGGTATTGAAAGTAAACTCATTGTTACAGCAGAGGAATCTGGGATATACATCCAAATTCCCGCGCTGGGCTATCGCATACAAATTTCAGGCGGAACAGGAAATAACAGACCTGCTGTCTGTGTCTTACCAGGTAGGACGCACGGGGGCGATTACCCCGGTGGCGAACCTTAAGCCGGTGAAGCTGTCGGGTACGACCGTCAAGCGGGCTTCGCTGTATAATGCCGATGCCATTGAGGCACTCGACTTGCACATAGGTGATAAGGTCTATGTAGAAAAGGGCGGGGAAATCATCCCGAAGATTACCAAGGTGGAACTTTCTGCCCGGATCGAAGGAAGCGAAAAAGTAACATTCGCTACCCATTGCCCCGAGTGCGGAACACCATTGGTAAGGGACGAAGGTGAAGCCGTTTACTATTGTCCCAACTATATGGGATGTCCTCCGCAGATAAAAGGACGCATCGAGCATTTTGTCACCCGTAAGGCGATGAATATCACCGCCGGTTCGGAGACTATCGGGCATCTGTATAATGCAGGGCTTCTCCCGCATAAGAACGTGGCAGACCTTTATACGCTCCAATGGCAGGATGTGGCACGGCTCGAGCGCTGGGCCGAAAAGAGTGCAAAGAATCTCATACAAAGTATAGAAAATTCGAAGCAGGTTCCCTATCCGCGTGTGTTATATGCGCTGGGAATACGATATGTAGGCGAAACAGTAGCTAAAAAGGTAGCGGCGGCTTTCCCGGATATAGAACTATTGATGAATGCTTCGGTAGAAGAACTGACGCAGGTAGACGAGATAGGAGGGCGGATTGCCGTAAGTATTGTGGATTATTTCAATAAAGATGAAAATCGGGAAATAATAAACAGGCTCAAGGAATACGGATTGCAATTTGCGCAGTCGGAGGAAATCACTTCCATGAAAACGAATAAGCTGGAGGGGGCGGTGATAGTGATAAGCGGAACTTTCGAAAAACATTCGAGGGACGAATACAAAGTGCTGATAGAAACAAACGGGGGTAAAAACAGCGGATCGATATCTTCTAAAACCAATTATCTTCTGGCAGGAGCTAATATGGGGCCGGCTAAACTGGAAAAAGCCGAAAAACTGAAGATTCCGGTAATCAATGAAGAAGACTTCCTTAAAATGATAGAATAAGTCCGGTATGTTGGATTATTTTTTACAAAAGAGCATTAAAAGCGGATTCAAAAGATACCGTAGAAACAGTTGTTTTTTGAATTACAACGATATAAAAGCTGTCCTTGTATTTTTCGAAATGGAAGAATGGGAGAGCGTAAAACCTATATTGGAAGAACTGCGTGCCGAAGGAAAACGGGTGGCGGCATGGACTGTTAAAAAAGAGTCCGGCAAAAAAATAAGCTTTCCTTATTATGTGAGGGTGCTGGATACCCGTGTCGAAATCAACTGGATGCGGATGCTGACGCCCGAAGTACTGGCCGAATTCGACCGCATAGAGTACGACACGCTGATGGATTTTACGTATACCGAAAACGATTATATCCTATATCTGCTGAGCCGGAACAAGAGCCGTTTCTGCATCGGTACGATGGAACGGGAATATAAAGTATACGATTTTATTATGCTCAGGGACAGGGAAACCGGCATAGACCTTTACGATTTGTACTGGGAAATGAAAAATTACCTGCTGCAGATACAGTAAATCCAAATTATCTTTACCTTTACATTTCTATAAAAACGTTCTTTTTTACTGCCAGCCTTCTTAAAAGACTTGTTTTCGTTTATTTTGTCATGCTGAACAAGGTGAAGCATCTGTTTTACTTCTGAAAAGATCCTTCGTTTTACTCAGGAAGACAAATAAGAGAAAAAATAAAAAGTCAAGATAGGTTTATTGAAAATAGGAATATTTTAATCACGAGAAAGAAAATACATTAGTATTTTTACTAAATAAAGAGAATATAAACAGATAAGATCAACAAGCAGAATTATATGCCAGCAATTAATTTAAGAGGATTCGGGGTTGCACTGATAACCCCTTTCAAAGATGATGAAAGCATCGATTACGACGCTCTTGCCAGACTTGTTGACTATCAGATACAGAATAATACGGACTATCTGGTGGTATTGGGTACGACGGCAGAAACACCTACACTCTCCGAAGAAGAGAAAAAGCAGGTGGTGGAAGTGGTCGTTAACCGTGTAAACGGCCGTATTCCTATTGTTTTAGGGGTAGGGGGCAATAATACCAACGCTGTAGTCAAACAGTTGAAAGAAAGTAATTTTGACGGTATAGATGCCATTCTTTCCGTTACCCCGTATTATAATAAGCCTTCGCAGGAAGGACTTTACCAGCACTATAAAGCTATTGCCGAAGCTTCCCCCCTGCCTGTTGTATTGTACAACGTGCCGGGAAGAACAGGCGTAAATATGTCTGCCGAGACTACCTTGAGGCTTGCCAAAGAATTCGATAATATCGTAGCCGTAAAAGAAGCCTCCGGCGATATGACCCAGATGGACGATATCATCAAACGTAAACCTGAAAATTTCGAAGTAATTTCGGGTGATGACGGGGTAACTTTCCCGCTGATAACACTCGGTGCCGTCGGGGTAATCTCTGTTATAGGAAATGCCCTGCCCAAAGAATTCAGCCGTATGACGCGCCTGGCGCTGGCGGGTGATTATGAAAACGCATTGACGATACATCATACTTTCAGCGAATTGTTCAGCCTGCTGTTTGTCGACGGCAATCCGGCGGGTGTAAAATGTATGATGCACATGATGGGCTATATCGAAAATAAGCTTCGTCTTCCGCTTGTGCCCACGCGGATTACTACTTTCGAAAAAATACGCCTTGTGCTCAACGAACTGAATATCCAGTGCTGATATAAAACATAAGCTGTCAGAATACTGAATCCATGGAAGCTGCCGTTTTCATGGATTTATTGTTTATGCTGGCCCGAAAACCTATGAGGATAATTAATAGGAAATTATATTTATTATCTGTATATTTGTTAGGTACATTATTGTTTTAGGATAGGCTGAAAGAAAAACACAATGAAACTGAAACTATCGTCCAGACCTTACGAAATCAGTACCGGTAAAGTGATATTATATCCTAAATCGGAATTGACAATAATCGCTAATCTTACCACTATCTTCTCTTTGATCATCCTCCTCATAATACTTACTATTTCGTCTTATATTCATGCTTTCGCCATAACGGTTGTCATACCCCTTTTTGCAGGTGCAGTCGTGCTTTATATATATGGTGCCCAGCAATTGGTATTCGACACAGCAACTAAGGAAATCCACCGCAAGACATTTTTTAAAGATAAATATTTGTGCGGGTTCTCTGACGTTTCGCATATCGAACTGATTATCCATCCGGGATATAATATCGGGCATTACCGCTGTTTCCTCAAAAGGTATCCGAAAGGCATGGGGATTAAGCTGAGCGTAAATTACAAGGAAGACGACAAATATTTCACAGAACTTTCCAGTAAGGTTATACCCATTTTATTATCGGTAATACCCGATGACGGAGAAGAACTCGTCATTCCTCCTACAACGATCCATGATGTTGTCTTTTTCAGGAGGGCAGGCAACTGCATTTTTGAATACAAGTATCTTGATTATCCTTCTTTTCTTACGGTATTACTTATCTCTGCCGTTTTCATGCTTTTAACCATCTTCACAGAGCTGCATCATTTCTTTTTTGTACAGTTGCTGCCCTTGATTATGCTGTTCAGGTTTTCCCGTATTATTATCGACCGGCGCGAAAAAATGATTCATACTTCGTTTTGGTGGGGGCTCCTCCGCCGTAAGTTCTCGTATGCACAAATCTACATGCTGGGTGTGGCAAGCAGCAAAACTCAGGACGGTTTGCTGAAAGGAACCAGCATATATGCAATCATGAAAAACGATGCGAAATACCTTCTGCTAAAAAAGATGCTGATGGAAGAAAGAGTACCCCGCCTGATACAGGAAATAGAAGTACTTTTGAAAGATGACCCGAAGGGTGGGGATTGTACGGTCTAAGTAATGAATAAGAATTCCCCTTTCTCATTAAAATTATACTAGATTTTAGAAATAAATTTTCATTATATAACACAATTCGTTTTGTTTTTTTATCTATATAATGCAGAAGAGGATATTACGATGATACAGGTAAAACTTTAAAATCTATAAAAAAAAGCATGCTTCAATCAACATAGGTGGTATACCGCTTTATTATTAAAACATTATTATTAAAAATTTTATTCATGAAAAAAACTTTATGGACTTTCGTGATGGGGATGTTGCTGATCTTTACATCCTGTCAGAATGAAGACGACTTTTCGACACAATCATTGCCTCAACCTCCACAATTGCGCACATCTCACTTCTATGGAGTGAAGTCAGTTGAAGGTCAATCGGAACTTCGCGGGGTAGCACAGGTGGACAAGCTTTGGCATAATGGGACGGTTATCACAGTCAAGTTGTTGAACGACCCTTACAACATGGCGGATTCTATCAAGACATGGGCTGCCGAATGGGAAGAACATGCAAACATTACTTTCGATTTTGTGGCATCCGGTAATGCCAATGTACGTATTGGGTTCGATTGGAATGATAGTAAATGGATCACTTGGTCATACACAGGTACGGATTGTAAATACATTCGCAATCAGAACGAGGCGACTGTCAACTTTGCCTTTTGGGATATGGCCAGTGAAGTAGAGAAGAAAGCCGATGTACTCCGTGCTTTTGGTCAGGTTCTAGGTTTAGAACTCGAACACCGCCACTTGTCGTTCGATGCGGGATGGTCATCACGTATACAGCAATATTGGGAAGGCGAGATCGAGGATATTCCCTGGGATGAGCTGAAAGAATATGTATTCGATCCTATCGAAGAACGTAATCTTGTCCAAACAGAAGAATATGATGCTAACTCGATCATGATCTGGCCTTTCGACCGCCGCTATGCAACTAATACAGCCCGTGACTATAATTATGAATTATCCGAACTGGATATTCAGTTTATCAAACAGCTTTACCCCGGGAAAGAATTCACTAAATTAGTAGCTGTATTTGAAGGTAATATGGGAGATGCTGAGATTTTTGATATTTCTATTATGACAGAAGGTACTGCTTCTTTCATATTAGACATAGATAATGGAAAAGAAAGAATCGTAGCAGAGGCTGAAAGAAATCCTTATAATAATCAGTGCTATCTGAATTATAGAATAAGACCGGAAGAATCTTCAATCCATACCCTAAAAATATATGGTAATCCTAAGGTGGTGAGAATTATTACTTTAGGTGGTGAAGACTATAGTACTATAGGCACAAATTATATCAGTTTTATGGATGTATCACCTTGTTCCGAACTGACCGGCTTTAATATATACTCTTTGGACTTTAGGACCTCGGATGGACAGGGAGCAGACTTGAATCTTTCTAATTTCGAAAAACTTGAGTTTTTTGAATGTTCAACTTCACGAAGCTTAAAACGAATAAACCTATTAAATAATACGGCATTAAAATATATTGGTATTGCTCGTACTCCATGCCTCATAGAAGTTAATTGTTCTGGTAGCACTTCTTTGGAAGGTATACATATATATCATGAAGAACCTTTGATTTTGACCAACGAAACATATCTGCGTACATTTATAAATAATCTGCCTATAGTGAGCAGATCTCAGTTGTCCATTGAAGATGAATATATAAGAGATTGGGTTGAACCGGCATTGAATGCCAGAGGATGGTCTATCTATTACTAAAGAAAATAATATCCATATGAACAGGACTGAAATTCAGTCCTGTTTTTTTAGCTTAATATGCATGATATCAAACAATATTTACATATATTTGTTATAATTTATATTGTAATATAAATTATATTTTCACTTAAAGTAAATCTATTATGAAAAACAAACTAAGTTTTATTATTAGCATTATTATCCTGTTTTTAGGATCGTGTCAAAACGAGGAGGATTTTTCTAACTTATCTCAGCCACAGGAAAAATCGACATTTCACTTTTATGGCGTAAAATCGGTTAAAGACCACATCGAAACACGAGGTGTTGCTCAGCGAAACAAGCTTTGGAGTCCGGGGACAACCATCACTGTGAAGCTGCTTAATGATCCTTATGGCATGGCTGGTTTTATTAAAACATGGGTCTCGGAATGGGAAGAATATGCTAATATCAAATTTGAATTCGTTGAGTCAGGTAATGCCGAAGTTCGTATCGGCTTCGATTGGAAGAACAGTAAATGGGTCACCTGGTCATATACCGGAACAGACTGTAAATATATTCGGAATCAGAATGAAGCTACCGTTAATTTTGCATTCTGGGATACAGCCAGCGAAGTAGAAAGAAAAGCGGACGTGCTTCGTGTTTTCGGTCAGGTATTAGGTCTTGAACTTGAACACCGCCACCTCTCATTCGATGCCGGATGGACTTCCCGTATAGAGCAATATTGGGAGGGCGAAATCGAAGATATACCCTGGGATGAATTGAAAGAATATGTATTCGATCCTATAGAAGAACGTAATCTGGTACAAACTGACGAATACGATGCTAATTCTATTATGATATGGCCTTTCGACCGCCGTTACGCTTCCAATACAGCCCGTGATTATAATTATGAACTTTCGGAAAAGGATATAGAGTTTATAAAATATCTGTATCCGGGAAAGGAAGATAATCTTGCTTTTACATTTGTAATGAATTCGAGACTTCCTAGGCCTTCTTCTGGATGGCAGAATCCGACTACTTTTCATTGTTTTTTCTCTTTGTTTAATGCCGGCTCTTTTACAGTAGATTTTGGGGATGGAGTTCGAAAAAAATATGAGGGGGAGGATATTATTTCATTTAGTATAAATATGGAGCAAAACGATGATAACAAAACAATTAGAGTATATGGTAATCCAAAGTTAATACGCGGAATTGATTTCCCAGCGGCGGGAATTGAATATATTGATATTTCTGCCTGCTCTGAATTGGGGGAGAGCATGTTTATAGAATGGATAGCCTCGAAAGATAGTACACCTGTTTCGTTAGACTTCTCTCATAACCTAAAACTAGAAAATATTACTATAGGGTATTCCATGATAGACGTACATGATCTTACTGAGATTAAATTACCCAAAAGCTTGAGGAATCTAAATTTGTTTGATTGCGGGAGGCTACGCCACTTAGATTTGTCAGAATGTAGAGTTCTAGAAAATATTAGTATGAGAGGACACTTGGCTCCTGCCGGTTTCATGCAGAGTGAGGAATTAGCAGTAGAATTCGCTAATAATTTACCAGTTTATTTTAATAATGAAGAATACGGTACTATATTTTTAAAACGACTTGAATTTCCCGATTTCGATCCACAATGGATTCGAGATATATGTGAGGTTAAAGGATGGAGACTAAATTACCAGCAGTAATGATATAAAATCTTTATAAACAGGACTGAAATTCAGTCCTGTTTTTTTATGACCATAATAGATCATCCTTATATTTTTGTATATTTGGAATCAAAACTTAAGACACAGATAAATTATGGAAGATGAATTGATCATACATCAGGGAAAAGGTGTAAAGCATTTCCGCGAATTCGAACGCATGTCAATCGAAGAATTAGCAAAAAAAATAGGCATTACACCTGAACGCTTGCAGCAGCTTGAAGAGGAACCGACTTGGGAAGAGGGTATATTGCAAAAGGCAGCCAGAGAACTGCATGCACCTTATATACTGATCAGTCAGTTTTATCCCGAAATAATGGAGCGGAAAAGACCTATCACTATTTATAATAATACTTTCAACGATGAAAGTGCTATGAAAAGTGAAGGTCCGGGAAGTCCTGTTGGAAGTACAGTCAATGGTGATATAAATATTACCACTATGGATAAGATCGTGGATTTGTACGACAGCACTATAAAAGAACTCAAACAAACTATTGCCCGCCTCGAAAGCGAAATCGATCAATTGAAAAAGAAGTAGGGACGGGTTCCAAACCCGCCCGAAAGTTTCTGGGACAGGTTGTGAACCTGTCCCTACGATAGAAATGTAAACCCGTCCCTACACGAACTATTATCTATTATCAGGATAAACCCGATAAATTTTAGAATATATCTGCACACAAATGCATGAATGCACATTTACCCGAATGTAAGATCATCCGGTTGCAGGATTATGATTACAGCAACGAAGGATTATATTTCGTGACGATATGTTGTCAGGACAGGATATATGTATTCGGTGATATTCGCGACGGGGAAATGATATTCAACGAAGCAGGACGAATAGCCGATTGTGCATGGAAAGATCTGCCTAACCATAATCCTCATATCCAGTTAGATGCATGGTGTATAATGCCTAACCACGTACATGGCATAATTATAATAAACGATATAATATCTGTAGGGACAGGTTCACAACCTGTCCGTTTGGAACGATCGGGTTTGGAACCCGCCCCTGCTACTGCATATAGAAAACACGGATTACCGGAAATTATACGTCAATTTAAAACGTTTTCTTCGCGACGTATTAATCAATTAAATGGTATGCAGGGTATACGTCTCTGGCAGCGCAGTTATTACGAGCACATCATCCGCAATCAGAAATCTTACGAAAGCATAGCCGGTTATATATACGGCAATCCTTCGAAATGGCTGGAAGACGAATATTATATGGAATGATTTGTCTATTCCGGTAAAACTTCGAACACGGTAACAACAGCCTCATGATCCGACGGCCACACATCGTCGATCTCCGGTGCGGTACGTATAGTTTTTGATGTAACCGGTTTTATCCCTTTTCCGGAGTAATAAATAAAGTCGATGCGGGAATTGTGTAAATGTCCGAATATATTGGCATACGTTCCTCCCGGATATTTCACTTCATCGGGATTCACTTCGCGGAAGCTGTCCCGGTATCCTTTTTCGTACATGAAGCGTGATGTCGGAAAATCGACAGGTCCGTATCCGTAATGCAGGGGTGCGGCTGCCTTTGTCCAGTCGAGGTGGCTGCACGAGTTGAAGTCCCCGGCAATAATTACCGGCATATCCTGGCTTGTCCTAACAGGATTAGTGTCTTTCTCTATAATTTCGCCGACATCTGCCATAGGTACTATAGAATCTTCCTTTATCCAGCCTTCCGTATTGTGGTTCCTTTCGGGGAATGTGCCTGTGTAATCGGGTCGGTACGCATAACGGAGCCAGCACCCGTTTACAAGTATTTCCCTGCCGTTGGGAAGCTTTATAATAGCCGGGTTCGAGCGGAAGTTATTCGAAGAAGGCTGTTTTGTCATCGGATACCGGCTGAACAGTGCCAGGTTCTGGTCGGGAGCAGGTGTCTGCAGGAACATACCTGCCGCTTGGGCGATTTTTTCCTGGCTTCCGTACCCTTCCTGCATAGTCACGATGTCAGGGTTTATACCGTTTATCAATTCGATAACATTGTCCGCTTTCGTATTGCCCAATCGTACACCTCCATGCCAGATGTTCCACTGCAATACCCGCAGATGGTTTAAGTTCTCTTTGTTGTTGGCAATAATTTTTTGCTCTACCATGCCTTCCGACGATTCGGGAAGATAGCCTTTGCCGTTCAGTTTTATGGAGGGAACCTTTATTTTTACTGTATTTCCTGTTTGAGCATCCGGTTTAATATCGGCCGTCACCAGAATATAATTGATTCCCTGTTTCAGTTCGAAAGCTTCTTTTTTCGCCTTGAGGGTGATTTTTTGACGCGGTTTTACGGAAGAAGTATTGAACAGAGGAGTCCTTACTTTCGATTTAGCTTTATCACCCGCATAATATATATGTATACCGGATATATCCTGTATCGAAGAAGTTTCCGAAAAGTCGAGCGAAAGTTCGTTGAGATGCAAAGGCTTTTGGTTTCCTCTTACTGCAATCCGGAGCTTGAGTATCTGATTTTCCGAACTTCCCTGCTCCACATCCCATTCGCTGTCTATTACGACGGCATTGAACACTTCCTGCGGATAATCTTCTCCTCCGAAAGCCGGATTATCATTCGCTATGGTATGGGCCAGAGGGAATTCTTTCTTATAATCGTACCTGTAATTTCTGACATGGTAAGGACGATACCCTTTACCCATCCAGTTGACAGCCGATTCATCCACCACTTCGTCGAAAGGATAGTATCCTTTGAGGCTTTTTATATGCGGATGCGATGCTCTTAGCGGCTGATTCATCCATTGTTTTATCAGATTTCCGGGTACGGCCTCCGTCCATATCCTGACTTCATCTATACATCCGCCGAAAACCGTTTCGGGACTATTGTCGGTTCCGATCGAACCAGGTAGGATAGTAACGGCTGTGTCTTTGCGATCGACCAGTTGTCCGTCCAGAAAAAGGTATGAAGACTTTCCGTCACAACTTACCGCAGCATGATGCCATTGATCGTCCAATAGCGCAGGAGACCATAATCCGGCTTTGGGGCTGTGCAGCCTGCCGTTCTTTATCTGTAAGGGTTCTTTATCTACATAACTGATATTACTATATTCTCCCCCGCCGATAATAACTTCCGAATCTTTCCATTCGTTATCATCTCCTTTTATCCATGCCTCCAGTGTCCATGGGGCTTCGATGATTCCTATGCCGATGCAGACATTGTTATCTTTTCCATCCAGCAGTAATGCTCTATTTTCCTGAGAAGATTGCGCACCCGTTTCGGTGAGATATAAAAACAGGGACGCAAATAAAAGAAAGTATTTCATAAGTATTAGGTTTAAAAGGTCTCCATATAAAAATTCATTCATGCAAATATAATAAGTTATCATTGAATCGGAAATAGCTGCCTGTTCAGAAATAATATGATTTCAATTAAAGAAATCTGTATTTATTATGCCGGAACTGATTCGGTTTACAGGATTCTATTAACTTTGCGGACTCATGCTTAATCATATAGATGAAATATGAAATTAAAATTTATTATTCTCGTATCGGCTGCACTTATAGCACTGCCGTCTTTTTCACAAAAGAAAAAAAACTCAAAGGCTGAGTCGGAAGCATCCCGTATAATTGAGTTCAGTAATTCGGTCATTAAAATGGGTAATTCCAACAACGAAATATTCGGCACTTATCAACAATTGTTGCAGACAGCCGACAATAATGCAGAACGGTTGTCTAAAAATCCGAACCTTCAACCTTTCTACGTGAATTGTAAGGGTATACCTGCACGGGCGGAACAAGTTGCCGCATACAAAACAGCACTGAAATCCGTACAGAATTTTCCCGAAAAAGCCGATATCGAGAAATACGTCGAAACAGGAAATAATCATATGAACTCGCTTTCGCAATGGTGTGCATCGATAAGTTCTTATTTTGCGGATAAACAATACCAATCAGATACGGACTTTGCAAAATATTCAAGCATGCGCGACAGCCTTATTTATTATCTCGACCTGTCGTGTGCAAATTGGCGTTCGGCTTCCGCACAGGCATCTGCTGCCGGAAACAGGGCTGAACTTCTATTGCTTGAAGGGAGTAAGATCGCTTCATTTGTCATCCCTATGAAGACGGATCTGAATTCGCTGGATAAGATTTTCGGTATGTTCGACTCTCAACAGTTGGATATACAGGCTGTACGCAGCGAATTGGAGCAGCTGACGGCTTCTATCGAGAAAAATAAAGATACTTCCACAAAAGATTTGTCAAAGCTTAAGGATATATATTACAAAGAAGTATACCAGACTTTTTACCGCAAGTGCGGGGAAGCGGCCAAAGCCTTGCAAAGCCTGACAGAGCGTATCGAGGATGCCTCTGATGCCGATTTGCTCAACCGCTGGTTTGGTTCGGCAAATTCACATTACAGCGAAGCTGTCCAAAAGTATAACTTGTTTATCAGCCAGTAATCCGGACAGGTTGTTATTTTATAATTATTTATCAATAAATTATTCGTATTAATTACAATAAATATCTATCTTTGTATCTCAGATATTCACCGGATATTTGAGACGTATTGATGACAATAATAAAGACAAGATATTACGAAATGAAAAAGGAACAGGTTCTCTGAATCGTGTTCCTTTTTTTTATCCGTACGGTGAAGTTCCGGGAGCGTTCTTTTGATTAAAAAATGTAGGGACAGGTTCTCAACCTGTCCATTCGGTTAACTTTAGAAGTTAACCCTACAAGGCAGCAATTTTTATTGAAAAGTATGCTTATCGGGCACGGTGTTTGATACATATAATAATAGAAAATAAGAATTTAATAATATTACAAATAACTCAATCGTAAACATGCAGACAGACAAACCTGTAAAATTAATTCTCGACGACGGGACAGTTTTTGAAGGATGGTCTTTCGGGGCGGAAAACCCCTCGGCGGGCGAAGTCGTATTCAGCACCGCTATGGTCGGATATCCCGAAAGCCTGACAGACCCTTCGTATCTTGGGCAGATACTCACCATCACATTTCCTTTGGTGGGAAATTACGGAGTTCCTAAAGATACGTTCACAAACGGTATTTCCGACTTCAACGAATCGGAAAGAATACAAGTAAGCGGACTGAT
>DQAM01000519.1 GCA_003523545.1 Dysgonomonas sp. | reverse complement strand
TTCATTCTGCTTATTTTTTAACCATGCAAAGATACGACTTAATCTATCCTTTTTGAATTTAGTGCTTTCAAATTTCTCATTAATCCGCTAAATTTTGCCCGCTTCACAGCCGACCCTTTGAATATTCTCCTGTAATCCTCTTCCGTCATGTTTCCAACAGCATTCTGGTCAAGAGACAAAAACTCATCGGAAGGAGAAAATTCTTCCACCTTGTTTGGTGCGGCAAACCGGTTGAAAGGACATACTTTCTGGCAGATATCACAACCATAAAAGTTATTACCCATATATGGTATAATATTTTTATATATATCTCCTTTATTCTCGATAGTCTGGTAAGAAATACATTTATGCGAGTTAAGACAATACGCTGTATCGAAAGCACCGGTAGGACATGCTGTCTGGCAGCGTTCACACTTTCCACACGAAACAGAAAGCGGTTTGTCGTATTCCAGTTCGATATTTACGATAATTTCTCCCAAAAAGTAAAAAGAGCCTTTACCGGGCATTATCAGCATTGTATTCTTACCGATAAAACCGATTCCCGCTTTAGCTGCCCAATACCTTTCCAAAACAGGAGCCGTATCCACAAATACCCTCCCCTCCGCCTGCGGGCAGATAGACTGTATAAAATCATACAATCGATAAAGTTTATTCTTTACAACTTCATGATAGTCTTTTCCATAGGCATAATAAGCAAATTGCGGAACGGTTTCAGGTTGTTTTTCGGCAGGATAATAGTTTAAAGCAATACAGATAACCGATTTAGCACCTTCCACAAGTAAGCCGGGATTCAGCCTCTTATCCACATTCCGGCTCAAATAATCCATATCTGCCTGATAGCCTTTTTTCAACCATCCACGCAAATGGCTGCCCGTTAAAGAATCTACCTCTTCCATCCGGCATATTCCTACCGCATCGAAGCCGACAGAAAAGGCATATTGTTTTATTTGTTCACTAAGAGACATACCGGCGGTATTCATCATTCGTATTTCCTGATACGTTTGATACGCGCCGATTCATACAAGGAAGGATCTGCACATATCTCACGTTTTGTTATCTTATTGCGGAAAATAACAAAATCGTGATCTTTAAAAGATTTATTTTTGGTCTGTTTATGCATATCATATCCGAGCACATATAATTTCCCTTTCACCGGCTTTGCTTCCCATACTTCCGAGAGTTTATATTTATCGATAAGATAGTTCCCGGCAGCAGATGCGAAGGCTGCATATCCTACGCAATTTGCACGTCCGAGCAGAAGAGTTTTAGCCGGATCATTTTCTTTTATTTCGAGGGAAAAGCTCAATGCCTTAGCCGTAAGTTCCTGCGACAGGTCGATAACAGATTCTATATCTTTAGACGCGTCGGAAGGTAAGTTTCCTTCTATATAAGCTGCCAGATTCTTATCTTTGACTCTATAATTTTTGCGGCTGCCGTCCTCTTTATAACTTACTGCAAATCGATATATATCTCCCCTGAAAATATAGAGGCAGCCGGCAGCTACAAGCAATAAAGAAAAAAAAGTGATAATCCGTTTTTTTGTTCTCTTTTTCATGAAAATGAGTTTTTTAACTTCAAATTCAAATATACATAATTTTATTTACCCAATAATCCCTTCGTTACGTTCCACCTGAATCGGAGCAAGCGCAAGCCTTTGGCAGGTGTTAACAAAAGAGTGTACCCGGCAAACAACACCAAAGAAGCTCCCCATTTAATGCCTTCGCTCAACAATCGTTTGTAATACTCGGAGGCTGATACCGATTTGGTACGTATTCTTTCGCTTTTTCCGATGGAATATGTCAGGCGGTTAAAGAAATCATCTGTGGTTTTGGCGGGCGGTATATGGTGGTATATAGGGATGTCCGGAAAATAATAGGCTGATATGCCGTTATTTTTGAGACGGTTAAACATATCTTTATCCTCTGCCCCGATCAATGATATCCCTTTACGCCCTAATTCGGTATTATAATAACCGTATTTTTCGTATAATTCTCTTTTGATAATGGTGTGTCCCGTACCGGGATAATGATTTGCATCCAGCACTTTGACCTTATCCCCCTGATTAAAATACCCACCTATCAGCCGTTGTGTAAAATGCGACATCCATGCGGGCTCCCCGCTTTCATAAACCGGGATTACAGGCGATGCAATAAGTTCCGCCTGAGTATTCTCTTTCAGATGGATATCAAGCCTTTTAAGATGTACCGGCTGTATGGTTTCATCATCATCTACAAAAACAATATACTCGCCCTTTGCTTCCCGGATTCCCCGGTTAAGGGCAAAAGAAAACCCTTGGTTAGTTTCTTTGAAGTAGAAAAATTGTCGATCCGGATAGCGTTCCTGATATTCTTTACATACATCAGCAGTATTATCCGTACTGTTATTGTCTATTACCAATATTTCGTACTCTCCGACCGGAAAAGTCTGCTCACACACCGATTTCAAGGTTTGTCCCAAATATTTTTCCCGGTTATATGTACAGGTAATAAAAGAAAATTTCATTCTCTCTTCCTGAAAAAGAATAATACAATACTACCTATGAACATCAATACCAATAATCCGCTGCTGGCCGTTGTAATAGTGGTTGCAAGATTATAATTCCTCGGGATAAAGCGGAATTCTATCTCATGCTCACCTGCCGGAACAGGCATAGCCCGCAGTGTCCAGTCGGCACGCACATGGGGTACAAGTTCTCCGTCCACATAGGCTTCCCATCCTTTATCATAATAGATCTCCGAGAATACGGCAAGCTGCTGGTTTTGCGCCGAAGATTTATATTTCAGGTAATTCGGTTTATATTCAAGCAGCTCTATGCTGGCTGTACTGTCAGGCACGATGCTTACGCCATCAATGACATTTGCAAACCGCTTATCTATAACTACTTCGGTTAAAGGGTCTATCCTTTTCAAAGCAGCTATTTCTTCATCGGCATTATCCACAAAGGTATACTTTTCTACAAACCATGCATTCCCCATTGCATATGGATTTATCAACGGTTGCTGCTGAGGATCAAAAATAATATATCTGGCATTGAGCATATTCAATGAGTTATTCTGTTCGAATGCCGAAACTATACTATCTATATTCTGAGTACCGAATGAATTTACAATATTACGTAGTTCATCGGCAAGTTCATAATCGATGAGTTCCTGATACCGCTTCAATTTAGCGGCATTGTATCCACCTATGGATTTATGGAAATAAGACGTTCTCGACTCTTCAAACGGATTGTTAAGGTTCAATACCCTGTACGAAATATCTTTATCTTCGAGAATAAATTTATCTGCATTAGTCTGTGGAAAAGGACGGTCGGGATTATACGCGCTCTTCGGCTGGAAATCATCCCTGCTAAGGTATCTCCTGTCGATATTCCATAAATCTACCGTCACCAAAAGAACAATAACGACAGAAGCGAATAGTGCCGTTTTTTGCTTGTCTCCTTTTATTTTCAGTGTTGCAAAAAGAACTGCAGCACTTAACAATATAAACATAAAAGAACGGAAGGCATCGGAAGTAAGCAGATCCCGGCGTTCTGATAATATCACCTGATAATATTCATTTATGATATTTAATCCCCTCATACTGTCACCCGGCGCTGTAAAATTGAAAAAGATACCCGGAGCAAGCCATAGCAGAAGACACAACCCTCCTGTAATACCGAAAGAAATAAAGAGGTAATTCTGCAATTTCTTCCTGTCTATGTCTGCCGACAGAAATTCCTTTATTCCCCATACAGCCACGATAACCATTGTTAAAGCTGGGATAACGAGGGCAGAAGAAACCGCCCTGAATTTATTATAAAGCGGGAAGTGGTAGAAAAACCAATCGTTAAACCATTCCAGATTATTACCCCACGAAAGCAATATAAAAAATACGGTAGCTGCAAGCAATATCCATTTCATACGGTTACGGATCACAAACATTCCCAATACAAACAGAAAGCATATAATTGCACCGAAATATACAGGGCCTGATGTAAACGGCTGGTCCCCCCAGTATTGCGTACTTCTCATATAGAGTTGGTTTGCATCCTGGTTAGATACTTTTCCCGATTGGATAAGTCCGATCAGATTACGATAAACTTCCGAATTTTCATCATACCCCTTGGATATACCTCCTTTAATGTTAGGAACCAATAGGGAAAGAGTTTCGGACTTCCCATAACTCCAGGCAAAAGCATAATCTTTATCCAAACCTGACGACTGTTTTTGGTCTTCTCCCGATTGTACATTTTGCGTAAGTTCCGATTTTCCACGTGTACTCTCCAATGACATCTCGTAATTGGAATAAATATTCCCCAGATTAGAAAGGACTGCTATTATTACCCCGACTGCCAATGCAGCCGTTGATTTAAGAAGACCGCTTATATCTTTTTTTAATACATCGTTAATAATCAATCCTGCATAAATGAATACACACATAATGCCCGTGTAATAAGTCATCTGTAAATGATTATTCTTTATCTGAAGGGCCAGTCCCAATGCCATCAGCAATCCGGCTAGTATATACTTTTTCCGGAAGGCTGCTGCCAGACCCGCGACTATCAAAGGCATGTAAGCAATGACCCAGGCCTTGGTTATATGTCCTGCATCAAGTATAATGATATTATATGAAGATAAAGAGTAGGCTATTGCTCCGAGTATAGAAGGTATAAATCCCATTCCCATGAGGCAGAAAAGAATATAGGCCATCAGCATTCCTGTAAAGACAGGGCCTGCAGTACTACCGCCCAACGCCTTCACCGGCATTTCCAGATAATCCAGGAAATTGGGGCTGGTACCCCATACTCCTATGGAATAGGAAGGCATGCCTGAAAACATGGCTCCTGTCCATGCTGATGACAATCCTTCATTGTTGTAATATGTCCGCAACTCCTCAGACATACCTGTGTATTGCTGTGAATCACTTTGCGCAAGCACCTTTCCATCCAATTGAGGACTGAAATATATCAGGGAAACTGCCAGAAAGCACGCAATAGCAAATACATGAGGCAGTAATTGTTTCAAAACAGATTGTTTTTGATTCTGTATCATAGTGTAGTATTTATTTTTTCTTTAAAATATAAACGAGCGAACTGCATTTCTTTTTATTTCCCAAGCTTCTTAGGAAGAAGAAAAAACCTTTTGTCAGACCTACCAATGCAGCGGCAAATGTTCCTTTGTATTTTTCGCTTAACATAGAGATATAAAAAGGGTCGAAATACATGGGCTTTATTTTTTCCACCTTGAAATTATGTTTTTCCGCCAACAATTCAAAATCTGAAGGTGAAAAATGCCACAAATGCCTGGGAACATCATAAGCAGCCCAATAGCTTTTATAATGTCGAGCATCGGACGATTCTTTATTGGGTAAAGCAATAACGGCAGTACCATCTTTTTTTAATATCCGGTATATACCACTCATAGTATCATTTAAGGATTCTATATGTTCCAGTACATGCCACATGGTAACAATGTCTTTGGTCTCTTCCGGAATTTCGAAAAGATACCCGGAGTCCTGTGTATTTAACCCAAATTTTTCATGAGCATACACTCTTGCCGATTCTGATTTCTCAATACCTGTTACAATCCATTTCTTCCGGCACATAGTATGCAGAAAGTAACCCGTTCCGCTTCCTATATCCAATAATTTCCCGGACTTTACAGCCGAATAATCTGAAACCAGGTTCGATTTGGACCGCATAGCTATTTTACGGGCAAAATGATAAAGTGAATTTATCAAACCTTTTTGTGTATCACTATGCGAAATATATTGGGGTGTATCGTAATACCTGCCGATTTCTTCTTCGTTTGGAAAATCCTGCGTAAAAACAAATCCGCAGTTTTCACATTTGAGTAACAAAAACTTTTCATTACTGACCAGAAAATCTGTACAGGTGAGTTCTTTTTTCAATTTATTACCGGAACAAACCGGACAAGAAGAGAGATGTATAGTTTCCATCCGTCAAAAATAAAATTAAGGCCGCATTTAAGAACCTTTGTGCATCTTACAACCTTCCGCAAAGGTAAGAAAATTGTTATATCAATCAATTTCATCATTTCTCCAATATACACTGCCTCATATACATTTCGTAAATTATTTATAAATAAAGTATGGAATTTAGACAAAAATATTCTCTTTATTATTAAAAATATTAACAAATAACATTAGTTTTGTGGTCATACGCTCAAACATGTACCTGAAAAATTTATGAAATCATGAGAACATTTTTTTTCTTTCTTTGTCTATTATTACTTTTGCCTGTTAATCACCTATCTGCCCAAAAAAATATTACAAGACGACAGGTAGAAAGAGTCTCTGACGAACATGAGGCATTGTCTCCCCGAAAGGGATTTCGTGCAACGTTAGGCGGCGGATATGCATACCGGCTGGGGACCATGGAAAAAAGCGGTTCGAAAGAACTGGATGACTTTACGTCCGGATTGAGAAACGGATTTAATATAGATACCGAACTGCAGTATTTCTTTCAGGAAAATTTCGGAGTAGGGCTGAATGCAAATTATATTTCACAATCTAAAACAGCATCAGGTGTTCTGGATATACCGGGAATCGGAGAAACACCTAATTATAAGGAATCGAACAGGTATATATATGTAGGGCCCTCTTTTGCCATGCGTTTTGAAAATACCGAATGGGGATTCCACATGAGCGCAGGCTATGGAGCTATATTCTTTACTAACGAAGGCAGAGCAGGTTCCCTTAAAGCTTCTATTGATAAAACCACATTCGGCTCATATATCGGAGTTGCTGGTGAACGGAGGTTGTCCAGAAATATGGGTATAGGATTGAAAGTATCTGCTGTAGCCGGAACAGTTAAAATAGAAGGATTCCGTGAAAGGATGAGTGTATCCAACCTATTTGTAACCGCATTTGTAAGCTTTAGATCAAACTGAAAATAAAAAATATCGAGAATGAAAAAGTTATTAATTATCGGCTTGCTGGTAAACATCTGTACAACTTTATCAGCACAGGATACCCTCTCAGTGGAGGAAAATATAAATATGCTCCAATATCCGTCGGAAGGCAGATGCATGGTTTATATTACACGCCGTTCATCAGCGGCTATGCTTATAAGTTTTAAGATATTCGACGGGGATATTTTTCTTGGAAAATTGAAAGCCAATAAATATTTTGCTTACGAATGCGATCCGGGGGAACATGTATTTATTGCGCGTTCAGAAAATACGGACTATGTAGATGCAACTCTTGAAGCAAACAAGATCTATGTTATCGATGCACAGGTAAAGATGGGGATTGTCAAAGCCAAGGTTAAGATGGTGCCGCTGGATAAAAAACACAAAAAATATGAGAAAGAAAAAAAGAAATTCTTTGAGTTCATCGAGAAGAAAAAAGGCGAATTGCTGGTAACGGACGACGAGGAAGAAACAGAGGATGAACCGGAAGATGAAACTCCGAATAAACTGGTAAAGAAATTCTATGATAAAAAAGAAAAAGGAGATAAACTAACTATGATGACAAGTGATATGTATATAGACGTCTAATTTTATTTACTAATCCTTTAATTTTTTAGTTTTTAACTAAATTAGCCTAAAATAAATATCAAAAGCGAAAATCTACCGTTCTTTTAAAGAACTTAATGAGAGATTTTCGTTTTTTTTGCTTTTGGTTTTTCATTAAATGCTTAGTTTTGCATCTTAAACGTATCGTCGGCAGTCCTTTTTAATGAACAAAATTCGTTTTTGTATATATACATTTATTTTGGCTTTCTTCTCCCTGCCTTTCTGGGGCGCTCAATTACACAGGGTAGAGACGGCCGGAAGTCTATCATTTCCGCAGGATACTATCCCAACTTCTCAGATATCAGCAGCGGACAGCCTCACGATAGAACAGCCGCTGGACTCGATCCCGCAGGATTCGATACAAGAAAACAAAGACCCTCTCGACGCTCCTGTAGATTACAATGCCAACGATTCCATCATTTTCGACCTTACTTCCAACCACGGATATCTTTACGGCGACAGCAAAGTGGATTACATGACCATGTCCATAAAAGCGGAAAATATGGTAATGAGCATGGACAGCAGCATCATCCATGCCAGATACGGATTTAATGAAGAGCAGGGAGAGTTCGGACATCCCGTGTTCACAGACCAGGGAACGGAATATGAAATGAAGACGGTCAGCTATAACTTCAAAACCGGGAAAGGCCATATCCGCAATGTAATAACACAGCAAGGTGAAGGGTATATAGTGGCTGATCTGGCAAAGAAAAACGCGGACGATTCTTTCTTCATGTGTAATGGTAAATATACTACCTGCGACCAGCACGATCATCCGCACTTTTATATGATGCTTACCAAAGCAAAAGTCCGCCCGAAGAAAAATGTGGTTACAGGCCCGGCTTATCTTGTACTCGAAGGATTGCCTCTGCCTCTGGCTATCCCATTCGGGTTTTTCCCTTTTACGGATAAATACTCCTCCGGTGTAATTATGCCCAGCTGGGGCGACGATATGGACCGGGGCTTCAACCTGAGGGGAGGAGGATATTATTTCGCTATCAACGATTATATAGACCTCGCTCTTACGGGCGAAATATATACGAAAGGTTCTTGGGGAATAAGTGCACGCTCCACATACAGGAAAAGGTACCGCCACAGTGGTTCTTTCGATCTAAACTACCTTTTTACAAAATATGGCGACAAAGAAGTTCCGTCTACGTATTCGGAAGCTAAGGACTTTAGGATCACGTGGTCACACTCTCAGGACCCGAAAGCCAATATGTACAGGACTTTATCGGCAAACGTTAATTATACCACTTCTTCGTTTAGCCGTTACAATCAGGAAAATCTGTACAATCCGAACGAAGGTACTGCCTCTACAAGAAGTTCTACCATAAACCTGTCTCAGC
>DQAM01000518.1 GCA_003523545.1 Dysgonomonas sp. | reverse complement strand
CGCTCTTCCGATCTCACCCATATCGTATTTTGTCCATTTCCCCCAGTAGATGATTCCGTCTCCATCGCGGTCTTCAAATTTGAGATCGCCCGGTTCTATATCGAATGTTCCTTCATAAGATGCTATCAGCGACTGTTCTGCATGGTTTTTAACATCTTCTTCGGAAGTGAAATATCCCAGAGTTTTGAATCCCCATATAGTACCTAATTCTTCGCCTACAAAATGATCGCTTAGACTACCGGTCGGGTTGTCAAATTTGGTGACTTTTGTTTTATTATCAGATAAGATAAAATTAAAATTATACGACAACGGCTTTCCGGCTAAATTTAAACGGTCGTTCCAACTCACTGTCAAATCCCAGCCTTTAGTACGCAGGTCGGCTGCATTTTCCTTAGGCACACCTGTTCCCAGAACCGAAGGCAATGTTCTTCCGGTTGTCAGCATATCCTTAGTATCCCTTTGATATATATCGAATGTCGTTGTAAGGCGGTTATTCAGGAAATTGATATCGAGTCCCAGGTTTTTAGTTATCACCTTTTCCCATGTCAGTGAATTGGACACAAGTCCGGGAGCACCTACATAAACAGGCTGTACACCATCGAGGATCGTCGACAGTTTTCCGTGCGACATAGTAGCTATATATGGATAATGGGATTGAGTAATCTGATTACCCAGACTTCCGTAAGACATCCTTACCTTCAAATGGCTTATAGCATCCCGAATAGATTCGAAGAAATTTTCCTGAGAGGCTACCCATGCAATCGAAGCAGAAGGATTAAATGCAAAGCGGTCGTCTTTCGGAAAACGGGAAGAACCGTCGTAACGCCCGTTTGTTTCAAAAATATACTTATTATCATATATGTAATTCAAACGGTAAAACGCACCTCGCAGAGCATACGAATATTTCGTTGTGTTGATAGTCATATCGCCTGTAGCCAAACCGGGATCAGGTAAAGAGCCAGATATAAGTTCTTTACGGGAAGCATACAAATATTTGTATTTATACTCTTCCTGGTTGAAACCGGCGACAACATTCACGAAATGTTTGTCATTGAACGTTTTGTTGAAAGTACTATAGACGTCAAAAGTAATATTATCCGAATGCGACGTTCTTTCCGAAGCGGAAGTTATCTCGTCGTAATACAGTATAGGCATTTCGGGGCCCAAGTGGTACGAAACAGGCAGTGTAGCATTATTACTGCTGTTCTCGTAGCGGTTGAGAGCAAAACTTCCGTTAATAGACCAGATATCCTTGAACAGGTCTATCTTAGTAGTCAGCTGGGTGGTGAATGTGGATGTCAGTGATTTATAACGTCCTCCTTCCTGCAATCTTCCCAACAACGAAGCTCCAGTATCCGTCCATGTTCCGTCCGGGTTTCTCGGCACAGTCATCGGACTAGTACGCATAACCCCCCAGTAGTAATCCTCTCCCAAATAATTCGGTCGGTCGTAATCGTTGGTCGAATAACTGGTATTATTGCCTATCGTCCACCAATCGGTTACTTTGAAATCCATTTTACTTCTCAAGTTGTAACGGTTGTATTTATCGTTGCCGTAATTAAGCATACCGTCCTGAAAGAAATAATTGGCCGAAAAATAATAAGATAAAATTTTTGAAGCACCAGATACATCGATAGAATGTGTGGTAGAGAAACCTGCATCTTTATAAGTTTCGCTCAGCCAGTCCGTAGCCCCGAAATAGGACCATGTACCGTCGGGATTTTCCAGATAGGGTGATAATGAAGGGTCTTCCGAACGCCTTTTAGCGTAAGCCACCTGATTTTCATCATATAGGGTATACCACGGATAACCATATACGTTTTTCATATCTACTATTGTAGCCGGGTCTGTCACCAGATCGAGTGTACGGGATAGTTTACGGAAAGAGAAGTTATTGTTGTAATTTACATTGACACGGTCCCCCATTCCTTTTTTGGTAGTTACCAATATGACTCCGAAAGCTGCACGTGAACCGTAAATAGCAGCGGAAGCCGCATCTTTCAGTACCGACGTACTTTCAATATCGTTGGGGTTCATATTATTCAGGGTTTCGACAGAAGACACCAAGCCGTCTATGACGATTAGCGGATCATCCAGAGTAACTTTATTATTATCCTTCTCTGTCGTCAAGGTACCTGTTCCGCGGATATTGAATTTAGGAATGCTGTTGGCTTGTCCGCTCGACGGAGTAATATTCAGGTTGGCTACAGCACCCTGCAGAGCCTGCCCTATATTTGTCACCGGACGGTCTTTCAGCGTTTTACTGGAAACCGAACCGACCGCCCCGGAGAGGTTCGCTTTTTTCTGTACACCGTAACCTACAACAACTACCTCATCCAGAACTTCAAAGTCTTCGCCCATGATAACATCCAACGTAGATTTTCCTTTGACAGGAAGCACCTGTTCGGCATACCCGATATATGAAAATACGAGATTGCCCTGATCGGGAATGGAATGGAGGGTATATTTCCCATTGATATCGGTAACAGTACCCACAGTCGGAGAATTCTGCAGCTTTACGGAAACACCAATGAGGGCTTCTCCTTGCTTATCGGTTACCGTTCCGGTAATTGTTCTTCCTTGTTGTACGGCAGCATCAGCATTTTGTTTACCGGTTTTATTAGGGATAAGGATGATCCTTTTTTTCTCAAGACGGTACGAAAAATCAGGAAGAATCCTCTTCAATACAGCATCCAATGGCTCGTTATTCACCTGAACATCGATTCCCGGCAGAGACTCGATATCTGCATCGTTGTAGAAAAAACTGTAATCTGTTTTGGATTCGATATCTTTCAGTATCTGCTTGATATCCGTATTCTTATAATTGAGTGTTACACGGGCCTGCTGGGCGTGCAGGCTGCCGATAGAAAGGAACAGAAAAAAAACTAAACAAAAAGAAAACTTTTTTGTGATTTTTAATAAATTTTTCTGAATTAGAAGACATAATAGCCCCCTCATATCTATTTTATTCATAGATTTGTATGGATTTAAATTAATACTAAATACAATCTGGTGCGATTGTATGATTTTGAATCGTTAATAGGTAGCCGTTAGCAGCGTCTGCCTATTTTTCTCTCTCTCGTCATTCTTCTTTCATGGTTTTACGGCATATTAATAAATTAATTTAAAAGGTTAAACAATAGATTAGGTTATTTTCTTGATATATAGATCGTATCGTCTTCGTCCCACCTATATGAGATAGGGCTTACCAACTGCATAGACGTCAATATTTCTGTCAGAGATTCCCGGTAAACAGTAAATGACATCCGTACAGATTTAGATAGTTTTTCCGGGCATTCTATTTTTACATTGTACCACCTCTCCAGGTTGATTATTATATCGGCTAAAGCCATATTGTCCAATACCAGCTTTTCGTTGATCCAGCTTATATAATTTTGAGTATTAACGGTATCCCTTCTGATACTTGCATCAGCCTTGAAGAATGAAATTCTTTGATCTTCGGCAAGCAGCATATTCCCTGAACCCTTGATACCGACTTCGACCGATCCTTCGTGCAGAATCACCTCTTCCGATTTGTGATTCTCATAATTCTGTACGAGGAAACGAGTCCCCAAAACCTTTACCTGCATTTTTCCGGCATCCACTATGAAGGGCATATCTTCATTCCTCCTTACATCAAAATAGGCTTCGCCTTTTACCAACACATTCCGGTCGTTATCCGAAAAATTATCGGCATATTCCAATACACTGCCCGAATTGAGCCATACAACCGTACTGTCGGGCAAAATAAAACGCCCCTTGCTTCCTTCTGCCGTTAACAGGCGGTTTTTAGCAGGAAGGACCTCCGGTTTCTGCTGAGCAAAAAAGAAATAGAAAATATTTAACACAATCAGAAGCACTGCGGCTATCTGAGTCAGTTTATAAAAGAGAGGTATATCAGTGAATCTAGACTTACCCGATAAACCCAATTTTGTTTTCTCCCGGGAAATTAATCCCTTTATACTCCCTCTCAATTTTTCAAGCTCGATTTCTGTTTGAAGGCTGCTTGCCAACTCGACTTCACTCGACATCCATATAGTCCGTATTTCTGAAAAAAGCGCTCTATTTTCCTCTGCAGCTTTCAGCCATTCTTCCAAATGTATCTTCTCTTCCTGAGAAGCCGAACCATCAAGGTATTTTATGATTAATATGTCGAAATCCGTATCCACTTATATTTTTTATTAAGTACCTCTGTTAATTATAACAAATAATACCCGCATTACCCTACCCTCTTTTTTAAATTTATTTATTTGCTGCTTTATTTACTTAATTACTATCTGGCTAATAATAATTTAAAAGACCTAATAATTTTGTAAATATCAGTTTTAATTTTTATCATTGTAATAGCGTCTGAGTGTGCAACCACTACTCCTCTCAACATAAAATAAACTGTAATTATCAGGCATTTATTTGTTGTTTATATTAATGACAGAAAAAAGAAACGTAGATTTTGAAATAGGGATAATTGAACAACTGTTTCGGCAATACCATAAGCTGTTGAAACT
>DQAM01000068.1 GCA_003523545.1 Dysgonomonas sp. | reverse complement strand
AAGACAGCATGGCTTAAGCTATGGTGTTGAAGTTGCCGGAGTAGATAACGGTGGTAAATTCAGCCAGGAAGGAATAAGTAAAGGGTTTATTATCCTCAAGATTAACAACCAGCCTGTATCTTCTGCCAGAGAAGTAGAATCTATCATCGAATCGGTAGGCAGAAGTTCGGATAAAGGACTGTTTATATCAGGATTATATCCGAATAGTGGAAGAACCCGCTATTATGCTATAGACTTAGGTGAATAATAATTGAATATATAAGTTTAGTTTAAAAATTAATTATTTATAACACTTAACTCTTCAATCAAAACTGGGAGTTAAGTGTTATATTAATAAATAAGGGAAACAAATGGAAGGACCGCGTAATTTTTACGTAAAACAAGTAACATTATGTACATTTTTTTGTAACTTTGCGCACCCTTTTTGCAAATTCTAATTTTTTTATATATAAATGAGACAGCTAAAGATTACTAAATCGATAACAAATCGCGAAAGTGCATCTTTAGATAAGTACCTTCAGGAAATTGGCCGTGAAGATCTTATCACTGTTGAGGAAGAGGTGGAATTGGCTCAGGCCATCAAACGCGGCGACAGGGCCGCCCTCGAAAAACTCACACGTGCAAATTTACGTTTTGTTGTCTCTGTTGCGAAGCAGTACCAAAATCAAGGTTTAAGCTTACCCGACCTTATAAACGAGGGTAACTTGGGCTTGATCAAAGCAGCTGAAAAATTCGATGAAACCAGAGGTTTCAAATTTATCAGTTATGCTGTTTGGTGGATTCGCCAGTCGATCTTACAAGCATTAGCTGAACAATCTCGTATCGTGCGTCTGCCCCTTAATCAGGTAGGCTCATTGAACAAGATTAGTAAAGCATTCTCCAAATTTGAGCAAGAGAATGAACGCAAACCATCGGCAGAAGAACTGGCAGACCAACTGGATATTCCGGTAGATAAAATTGCAGATTCTTTAAAAGTGTCGGGTCGTCATATCTCAATGGATGCACCTTTCGTGGAAGGAGAAGATAATAGTTTGTTAGACGTATTGGTGAATGATGATGCTCCGATAGCTGACCGTTCATTAATCAATGAATCGCTTCAGCAGGAAATCGAAAGAGCATTGTCGACACTTACCGAGAGGGAAAGTGATATTATCAAAATGTTTTTCGGCATAGGATGCCAGGAGATGACTCTCGAAGAAATCGGCGACAAATTCCAGCTGACACGTGAACGCGTACGTCAGATCAAGGAAAAAGCAATTAAAAGATTGCGCCAGAATTCAAGGAGTAAACTTCTCAAAAGCTATTTAGGCTAAAAACTCGAAGCATGAAAATAACTGAGGAGAGATCTGGGTACGGATACTCTCCTTTTTTATTTTATCTCTTTTGAAATTACATGTATAGTCCAAATATTTTACACATCTACAAATTCCACGATACTCCGATCTGAAAATTGAACATAGGAGCAGCATTATAATACCTTCCCCCTACCGCATTCAGGTCATTTCCCAGACTATATTTCTCATTAAGGATATTATCGGCAAAAAAGTAAATATTCTGAGGCAGATATTTTTTATTCAGGTTTATACCCAGTTTTGCTGACATCAGGTTATAAGAATCGGCATAGGAAGAATTCGCATCATTCAACGGGATGCGGCTTGTATAATTATTTTGCACGAAAAGATATATATTAGAAGGGAAGTCAAAATATAAACTATTGACCCATACTGTACGGGGAATTCCTGCAACACGGTTGCCCGAATGATCTTCACCTTTCGCCTGATATTTATCGTATTTAAAATATGAATATGTATAACTGCTGTTGAATTGCACACGCTTGAAGAAACTATTCTTTTTATCCGGAGGAATGATAATCCAGGAACCGTTTGCCTCTATTCCCAATTGTTTTATTTTCCCGGCATTGATAAAGAATGTATTTCCCGTGCTGTCCACCTGAGATACAATACCGTCATTTAATAGATAATGGAAACAGGATGCATCCAGAGTAAGCCGCCCGTTCATAAGATTGAGACGGACTCCGGCTTCCGTATTCCAACCCTGCTCGGCATATAAATTGTCATGAACACGGTTATCCGAAGGGCGTATTTCGGCTGTTGTAGGATTTGAATATCCTTTACTAAATGTGAAACGCAAAGACAGAGGATCACTGAGTTTATAGTTTACTGCCAAATGCGGCATCCATATATTCGGAAAACTGTTTTTAATATTAGTTGTATCCCGGAAATGATAACTGTTGTGGTTCAAAGAGACGGCAGCTTCTATGGTAAGCCGTCTTTTCCATTCTAAACGCCCCCTCAGGAAGCCGAAATACTGAAGATTTACAATATCATTGTACGCCTGGATATCTCCTTTTACTCCTCCATGATTGTCATAATTATACGCATCGGTAACAAGCCGCTGCCATTCGAATCCCAGATTTAAAGAAGGCTTCCAATCAGAAGAACTTGTTTTATTCCCTTCTAATGTAAAATAGGTACGGAATCCCCAATTATCTTCATTCCTGATTTCATAATTGGTAATAAACGGATATACAAAATCGACATGATTTCCCCATAATGAAACCGTATGAGACAGGTTTGGAGTAAAGTCTGCTTTATGCCGTATACCTCCGAAATACATTCGCGTAGAGATACGTGTTTTCTGCTCGCGGGAGCCCGGCATAGTCTTGGTTGCCGGCCGCGACTGTGTCCGGTCTTCATTATATTGCTCTTCGGTAAGTCCTCCCGGAGTACGGTAATCCAGATCGGAATAAAATGCATATGCTTCCAGAAAGTTATTTTGAGTATACTGCCAGCGGTCTGATGCCTGAAAAAACAATCGGTAATTGTTCGTATTATCCCTGTAACCATCTGCCCGCTGATAAGACTGGCGGACAGTCCAGAAGTGATTTCCTGAATTTCTGGCTAAATAAATGGAATTTCCAAACAAGCCGTAGGAACCTCCATACGCATTTATTTGTAATGCCTGATTGGTATCCGTATTGGATTCGAGGAATACTACCCCGCCCGAATTTGCTCCGAAAAGGCTTCCGTCAGGCCCCTTTAATATTTCTATTCCCTGCAGGTCATTTACGTTTAATACATTCAGATATGTATTTCCTCCTGCATCTGTCAATGCAAAATCGTTGTAGTAGATTTTCACGTTTCTCACTCCATAAGGCGAACGCACAAGGCTTCCCCTGATAGACAGCCTGTAGCTTCCCGGAGACCGTTCTTCCATCCTTACGCCGGGAGCAGTATTCATGGCCGACACCATAGATGTAACCGACTGCAATTCCAATTCCTTTGCATCGAGTAAGCTGACGGAAGTAGGCGTCTGCCACTTAATCTGCGGCTGTATATAACCCATAACCTGTACTTCTTTAAGGCGTAGTACCGAATCTTCCCTTGTTAAATAAGGATTTTCATCCGGAAAAACATGAAGGCAAACACATGTAAATAAAAGGGACAGTATTAAATGTAAGTTGTATAAAAACTTCATAAGTAAACCAAATAGTTAATGTAAAGTTATTATCATAACATTTTTTCATAAATATTGTTTGCATATAATTTGAAATTATCCCGAAATCAGTTGTCTTCGTTAATATTCTTGAAAAAGAAATAAAGAATCAATCCATCGTATCATTTAAAGTGTTTACAAACAACAGATTAATAACTTTCAGTAATAAAAACACAGA
>DQAM01000522.1:1421-3319 GCA_003523545.1 Dysgonomonas sp. | reverse complement strand
ACTAAGGGTGCTTATTTGTATATCAACGGCAGGATTTTATATACGAAGGTCATGAAAAGAGTGTACGGACAGATGATTTACAGGATTTTAATCATACAGAAACAGGTTGTACGGGTATCTTATGTTGCAGGAGAGATCCTTCCTTTTGATCAGGATGACAAAAGGCAATAACACTTTTATAATACAATTTTACTTTTAGAAGATGTTCTTTTCTTAAAATAGAGTTTAAAAATCAGGCATTTTTTTAATCCAATAGATTTCATACTTTTGTTTTTCATCAATATCCTGTAAAATGGAGAAAAAATATAAAGTAGGAGAGTTAGTTTACGACGGCAATATCTATGACGGATTAAATACCTTCTCATCGGATCTGCCGTTTTACTCGCATTGGCTCGAAAAGAGGAAGGCTGGCAAAATCCTTGAACTATGTTGCGGCACAGGCCGGCTCACTATACCTCTTGCACAGGCCGGGTATACTATTACCGGTGTGGATAATAGTTTGTCGATGTTGGAACAAGCCAGAGCAAAAGCCGATGAATCGAAAGTTCCTGTCAAGTTTGTAGAATCAGACATGAGATACCTGGATTTGCCCGAAACGTATGATATTATCTTTATTCCATTCAACTCGATTCACCATTTATATACCAATCAGGATTTTTATGATGTACTGACAGGTGTAAAGGAACATCTGAAAGAAGATGGATATTTCTTATTCGATTGCTTTAATCCGGATATCCGCTATATCGCAGATTCAGAAAAAGAGGAACAGGTTATTGCTGAATATTCGACCAAAGACGGCAGAGATGTATTTATAAAACAGACTATGATGTATGAAAATGCAACCCAGATTAACCGTATTAAATGGCATTATTTTATAAACGGGAAATTTGATTCTGTCCAGAATATGGATATGCGGCTGTTTTTTCCACAAGAACTGGATGCGTATTTAGGTATGTATGGATTTGAAATCATCCATAAATTCGGCGGATTCCCAGAAGAAATATTTGGAGACAAATCGGGGAAACAAATATTTGTATGCAGGAAGAAATAACGCCGCTTCCTACTGGCTGGGTGCAAAATCAGATAACGCTTTCAGAATTTCTCTAAAACATTCCGAAAACCGATTATGTTAAAGGAGCGGGGATGTCATTTCGTAATATTCAGTCTATCTGCCAATCGTTTTGTCTTTTCTTTCCGCAGCGGTAATAACTATTTTTGTCGCGGGCGTCCGCGTACTTTTCCGGATCATATTCGAATGTTTCAGGGTCGGCTCCGTCGATAATACTGCCATCATGGTAAACATTTCTTTTATCTTTTATATAACCGCCCCCGAGGTAGGTAAAACTTTCCCTGTCGATTGTCTCTATAGGTTCGAAAATGTAATATACCCTATCTTTATCGATAAGGTAATCATAGCCGTCTTCGAAAGCCCTCACAGTTGCCGCATCTATATTTCCGATAACCTTACCTCTATGATAGACGTGGTTTTTATCCTTTGCCGCCATTGCATTCAGGACTTCAAAAGTTTCGGCATCTGCTCCCTCAAGCAGCTCGCCTTCATAGAAAATATGTGTACGGTCGGCTGCGTATCCACCATCTGAATCGATCGGCTCCAGATAATAATAGTCAGCGCCTTCTATTTTCTTTCCCTTGTAATAGGCCGCTCCATAGTCCAGTACATAATAGTATGGTAATAGCGCAAGAGTGTTCAGATCGAAACCCTCAACAATTTTTCCCGCATAATAAAGGTTCTTGTCATCTGCTGCATAATTATACCCATAAGTACTGATAGATGAGGGGTCTGCATTTTCGATGACTGTCCCTTCGAAGTAAACAAAGTTGGAGTCTGCCGCATAACCGTCGGGCAGCGCTTTAAAAGTTGCAGGGTCTGCATTTTC
>DQAM01000522.1:0-1292 GCA_003523545.1 Dysgonomonas sp. | reverse complement strand
TGCATTTTCAACCCGTTTGGTATCGAAAAATATAGCAGCCTTTGCTATATCTCCGTCCGGTCCCGGACATAATTTATAATCGCAGCCCAGCGGCTTGCAAAGAGGATAGGGTGATTGCCGGGAGCGGGGGGCAGCCAGAGCCGGAAAAATAAGAAAAAGAAAAAAGAGTATCTTCATTTCATTTTTTTAAACCACTCAAATATAATTACATTTTTAGTTCTTTTTCGCGATATTATTAATTAGTTATTAAATTGATTAATAGAACAATCTATAAACAAGGGTGCAAAACTTTATTTATAGATAAGTGTATTTAATAGATGAGTATTATTTCAACTTTTTTTAACTTTGTAAGTGTTAGATATGGTGGTAAATATACTCAAAACTAAGTAAGTATGAAAAAGTTGATTTTATTAATGATGGCATCGTTAATGTTTTTGGGTTCATGTTCTGATAACGATAATAATGAAGATGGAAATTTTATTGCTTTGGAATTTACTCCAAATGATTATAAAGTTAAAGCAGATGCAGGGTCTTTTGAGATAAAAACAAAGGGAGTTAAGGCTGAAAATTGGAAAATTCATTTTATTAGATCAACAGAAGGGAAGGTTGAAAAGTTTTATTATCCCGAAAAAGATTTTTCTAATGTCGCTAATGGTTTAATGGATATAAATATAGATTGGTTCAAAATACATAAAAGCGAATCCGGGGATAACTTCTATATTGATATAAAAGAGAATGATAAAAACCAGGAAAGAAAGCTAGATATAAGATTTATTATTGCTAACTCTTATACTCCTACATTTACTCTTACCCAGGAAAAAGAAAATAAATAAGTTTTTTTGCCTCTGACCTGCCGGAGCCTTTCACTCCAAGGCCGTTTTTTTACGGCAGCCGGTTAAGGATTCTGGGAAAGTATCTGCCTGAACTCGTCTTTCATCCTTGTCCACTGCGCGGATATCGAGTCGGGCGATTCCCTGTATATCTTAATGAAGGCATTCATGTCCTGTATGCTCTGCACCAGTTCGTCGTAATATACTGCGGGGATTCCTTTGCGGATAAATTCGTCCCGGCTGATGTTTACTGTCAGATGCCCCTTCTGCTCGTCTACGTGGTTCACATAAATGTCCAGGAGCGCAAGGCTCAGCTTCTTCTGTTCGGGAGTGTAAAATTTGGTAATGTCCAGTTCGGGATCTCTCATGATGCTGTCGTTGTGCGTGATGCTGTCGGGCAATAGCAGGAGGTGCTTTACACTGTCGGGCCACCGCCAGCGGTCTTTTGCGTTTACCACCGAA
>DQAM01000378.1 GCA_003523545.1 Dysgonomonas sp. | reverse complement strand
TCTAATACCATGAAAAACACAACATATTAACAAGAGTTGTTCTGATTTTGTTCAATGATTTGAAGATTGATATAGTTAAAATATCATAAAATATTTTTTTGAAGAAATTATTTACACAAAAGCATTAATTATCAACATGATAAGAAATTCATTTTTATCTATCATGCTGTCGCTTATTTTCGTGCTAAGCGGATGCAGAACCAGCCGGATAGATAACAAAAGTAAATTGGACGGCATATGGACAGGATATGGATACCAGTTCGATATAGCTGAATCGTGGGAAATGATCTTGAGCTGCAACACGAAAAAAAATGAATTTACTATCGACTACCCTTATCTTGGCTGCTCCGGAAAATGGAAGCTGGGAAAAGAAAAGGGAACAGTGTTCGAATTCGAAGAAATACTCGAATACGGGCACGATGTCTGCCTCGATAGTGTAAAAGTAGTGATCGAACTGCTGGACAACAATACTCTGAACGCTAATTTTTTCTGGGGCGGAGATATCCGGCCTCATGCCGTTGGCGGGTTAACCCGGAAATAATAAAGATAATTACTCTCAATTTGCTATTTTTGCACGGCAATCCATTTTAATCAAAGTGCGGAAAAACAAAGACATATTGCTCAACCTGCCCCGGAAAGGTGAATTCATAGAGGTTTTTCGCCTCGAAGAAATCGAGGACAACAGGCTGTTCGCTAATTACCGGCGATACGACTTCTACCAGTTGATGTGGGTCACCCGCGCAAACGGGGACACTTCTTATTCCCTCGATTTCAATGAGTACAAACTGGAAGATAACCAGCTCATATTCATATTTCCGGGACAGATCGACCGCATGAACCCGGACGGCAAGCAAGGTTTTCTGTACACTATCCATAACGAAGTGCTGTTCCGTATCAACCAGCATTTACAGTCGGATTACCTCAACGGATACCTATCGAACCTTTTTCTCAAGCCTGATGAAAATTTGACTCAGACACTGCAGAGAATCAACAGCCTGATACTGGACGAATACAATACTGCAAACCGTCTGCCTCTCATGGAAAGTTATATGCAGGTATTTCTTTTTCATCTGTCATCACTCACCGAAAGTGTAGAAGGGATAAAGAAAAATTCCGACCCGGCAGTTGCCGATCTGATGAAACTGATCGACAAGCATTTCATACAACAGCGCGAAACTAATTTCTATGCGGAGAAACTCGGACTGACAAACAAAACTGTAAACGAAATCTGTAAAAAAGGTACGGGCAAAACCGTCAAACAACATTTGCAGGAAAGGCTTGTACTCGAGATGAAAAAGGAAATCCGGGTCGGCAGGAAGAGCCTGAAGGAAATATCGTTCGAACTGGGATTTAGTGAGCCGGCCTATTTCACCCGCTTTTTCAAGCATCACACCTCTATGACTCCTTCCGAGTTTAAAGAAAACTGATATACTCATACCTTCAGAACCATTTGTCCAAGTAAACGGTCCATAAGTATAACACGCCTTACACATTCCTTTCCTACTTTTGCCCCCTAAAAAAGAAAAGCCCTATGAAAAGTTTTAGCCTTATCCAATGGCTGGTAATCCTTATCCTTTCTTTGCTCACAGCCCTCGAACCGCTGAGCATCGACATGTACCTGCCGGGATTTATCCTTATATCGGAAGCGTTTGCGACCGATACATCGTCCGTGCAGATTTCCCTGTCTACCTTCCTCGCCGGATTTGCCATAGGACAATTGCTGTGGGGCCCGTTGGCAGACAAGTTCGGACGAAAAAAACCGGTTCTTGTATCCCTCGTTATTTTCACCCTTGCGTCGGCAGCCTGCATTTATGTGAAAACTATCGAACAATTGTGGGTAGTCCGCTTCATACAAGCCATCGGAGGATGTGCGGGCGTGGTGATTTCAAGGGCAATCGTTACCGATTATTTCGACAAGTCGCAGACCCTTAAAATATTTGCCCTTCTATCGCTTATCATGGGAGTTGCACCCATCATCGGGCCGTCGATAGGAAACGGGGTGCTTTCGTTTTCAGGCTGGGAAGGTCTTTTCGGTACAATGGCAGTGATGGGTATATTATTGTTCCTGCTGACTTTGTTCGGACTTCCCGAAACTCATAAAAAGGGTTCCCAGCCACGTATAAAGGTAGTCAAAGGCTATCTGGAAGTACTCAGTAACAGGAAATTCGTAATCTATTCACTGATAGCAGGCATTGCCAATGGCGCACTTATGATATACGTTGCCAACGGCCCGTTCCTTATTATGGAAAAAGGAGGCTTTTCGAATTCATCCTTCGGGCTTATATTTGCCGTCAACGCATTCGGATTGATGGTCGGTTCGTATCTTACCAGCATACTGCAAAAGCACATTGCTGCCAATAAACTGGTAAAACTGACAATCCTGTATATGACCATAGCCGGAGCCGTTCTGCTCTCGGCGATGTACATGGAACTGACTATGAACGTTACCCTCATTATCCTGTTTTTCTATATATTCCCTATCGGGATACTGTTTCCTACGACTACCGAACTAGCCATGGCGCCTTTTGCCAATACGAGCAACAGCGGTATGGCTTCCGCCATGTTCGGCTCCATACAACTGGCAACGGCATTCGTCTGTACCATATTGTCGAGCCTCATCAGCGATGGGTCTGTCGTAACAGTCGGAGCAGCATTTCTATTGTGTAACCTGGCAGCATCTGTCATTGTATTCAGCAGAATAAACCTGAAAGAAAGCGTAACGGTAATCGAAGGAAAATAGCCATATGTAAAATACTTGATAATTATCTGATATACAGCCGGGAAATATCCCGGATTTTTTATATATTTGTGAATATAATACCATTAAATAAACCGCTTATGCCTATGATTTCAAGATACACTTTATTAGTAATCATGCTGTGCGGCATTACAGATTTATTTGCTCAGACTCTTAAACCTTATCATTACAGTTCAGCGCAGGCCTTCCATGTATACGGCCCCGTTAAAACCATGACGATTTCTTCCGGCGACATCCTGCGTTTCGATATAAACGGGGAGATAGTCGATGAAGACTTGAAGCCTGCCAAATTAATATGGTTTGAAGAGGGAGTACACTATATATCCCCATACCCTTATGACAATTTCCTTATCATAACTTTTCCGGAGCCTAACGTTAGAGAGGAAAAAGCGGATACAGAAAGCACAGCGGCTAAATACGAAAGGAAATACGAATTCGATGCAGACGGCCGCATAATCCGCAGGGACGACAAACGATATGTATGGCACGAAATATCCGAATACTTTTACTGTGGCGGCGAGAAACAGCCGTTCCGCGTAAAAATCGAGCAAAGTACCGACGCAGGAACAGCCCGCATAGTTGTTTACTATACATACAAAGGGTTTGACGATTACGGCAACTGGACAATACGCAACGTGAATGCAACATGGAAGTACCAGGTTACCTATTCAGATGATGAAGTACCACCGCCTTTTCTGGAGCAGGATCCCGTAAGTTTCGAGCAAACGGCAGTTTACGAATATCATAGTAAGTAATAAATGATATGAAAAGATATACCGTCTTGTTGCATATCTCACTGGTTGTCAAAGCCTCCTATAAGCAGGAGTGTCATTATTATTAATTTCTTTAATCATAGTTATTAAATTATCCACCTGAAAATCTCTCTATTATGGCACGTATCACCGACTTTAATATCATCGATACACCTGCACAAAATGTGCTGGTTATCGAAAACCATCTGCATCCCCACGAGTTTATTACTTTTTTTATCGGCTGCATTTATAAACTGGACGCTTACATAAGGCAAAAAGGAAGTATTCCCGCCGATATACCTTATATGCGGGTGTGGGACAACGGGTCGCAGCACTTTACACTCACAACAGGAACAAGCATTGCAGAACCCATAGAAGGCGACGACGAAACCATCGTTGCAAAAACTATCCCGGCAGGAAAAAAAATGGTCTGGTATTTCCAGGGAAATAATGAGGAGATGGAGCCTGCTTATGAAGAAGCGGAACGTTTCTTAGCTGAAAACGGGTACCGCAGAAACGGGGCATACTATGAATATTTCCTCAACGGAACCGAATACGGAGTCGAAAACCTGCTTACCAAAGTGGTTTGCGAAATAGAATAACGGACATCGTTGCTGTCCGGGTCGGTATTGTATTGCGGATTTACTGCCAACGATGCCGCATAACGGGGCGGGAGCTTAAGGCTTTTCTGCCAAGTGCTATCTGTGGTGTAAATATCCTTCGCTCCACCCGAATCGATATACAGGATACAGACCTTGAAAAGGCGGTCGGAACGGACTTCCACCCTATAAGTGACATCGACAGGCAAAGGCTCAGGCTCCGGAGTATTTTGCACAGGTTTGGAGCACATGATTACGAGAAACAGCAAAGGAAAAATAGATAAAGTTTTGCAGAAAGTTTTCATACGCAGGGTTTTGTGAGTTGTCTTACATTACATAATTATACTAGCAAAACTAAGTGTTAGGAGCGGTAAAAAAGAACATTTCGATACATATTATTTACCTGTGATATTCACCCACTTAATCCGTGAAACACCTTATTTTATCAGTAAATAAGAAAACGAGGTAAATATTTTGATCCTCCGGTAAAAAATATACTGCGACATATTTCACTGCCGATTGTTTAAATTTTAGAAAGATATACCGATTAATAGGGAGAAACGGATGTCTATACCCGGTTGTTTATTAGAACCTGCGGACAACTTCAGAAGCTGTCCCTACGTATATAGTTTTCGGGGCCGGCATATAAGCCGTACTTAACGGGATTAAATTAAGTTATTTTTCTTTGTCATGCTGAGGAACGGAGCATCTCTTTTTCCGTAGAAAGCAGATCCTTCCTATCGTCAGGATGACAATACAAACAATGGAACCGTTTCCATTATACGGCGAACCCTTGGAAATCCCCGTCAAAGAAGACGAATATCCGGTAATTTTAATGTAAATTTGAAGGACATAATCTTCATATTATTTGATTAATGCTTATATTTGAAATCAAAACAAAATTACAATTATGGACAACATAACAGAAGCGAACCCGCAGGTAAATCATGGTAAGACAGTACGTTCGTTCCGTCATATCGAAGACCTGAGCCAGAAAGAATTATCCGCAAAAATGGGAATTTCCCAAAAGACACTCTACAAACTGGAACAGGAGGCCATATGGAGCGAAGAATATTTACAGAAGGCCACTAAAGCGCTGGAAGTGCCTGTCGAAGTACTGAAAAACTACGACCATCAGGCAACCGTAAATAATATAATCAGCAACAATACATTTACTAGTGACAATAATTCCAGCTCTATCAATTCAGGGCCTGTTACATACAATAACACCTTAGATAAAGTAGTGGATGTATACGACCGCATGATGAATGAATTGCGCGGGCGTATTGCGCAGCTGGAAAAGCAAATCGCCCAGAAGTAGAGGCAGCATTGAAAGGTGTACGTCCGCTTACAGTCAAAGATCGATCTTCTGAAAAACGAGTAATCCCAATATAGTTTCATCACTTTAAACGCTCCCACCATGAAAAAATTTATCTTCACTGTTTTCACGATTGCACTGGCCGTGACAGCCTGTAAAGAGTCTAAAGAGTACACGCTTACGGGACATATCCCTACCGACCGTTACGACGGAAAGACGGCCTACCTATACGAGAACCCGCGCCATCGGGGCATATCACCTATCGATTCTGCTGTTGTGGAAAACGGGACTTTCACATTCCGCGGAATAGAAGGAGACACGCTGGCAATGCGTTTTGTAGAATTAGACCGGAGAGGGGGAATATATCCCTACGTCATCGAAAAAGGAGACATCAAAATGAATATCGATACAGCCGGGTGGAATTGGAAAGTCGAAGGCAGTACTATAAATACTTCTTATAATGAATTGAACGACAGCATCAATTCTTATTTCAAGACAGGCTGGGAATTATCCCGTCGCAATCAGGAACTGAAAGAAAAGGGAGATCTTACCCCCCAGCAGGAAGAGCAATGGAAAGCACAGTCCGAAAAGATGAAAAGCGATATAGAAAAATACGTTTCTTCTTTTATCGAGAAGTATGCTGATAGCCAATTAGGCGAATACGTTTACCAAACCGCCCATTTCCTTTCTCCCGAAAAGCAGCTCGAACTCTATTCGAAAATGAGGGACAGCTACCAGCAGAATGAAAGGAATATGCGCACAAAAACTTCCTGGGAAAATCTTCTGGCTACCGCAGAAGGAACGCCCTATAGGGATATCAGCGGGCTCGACCTCAGCGGCAATCCTGTTTCATTGTCCCATTACGTAGGCAAAGGCAACGTAGTATTCATCGATTTCTGGGCATCGTGGTGCGGCCCCTGCCGGCAGGTTATGCCCGAGGTAAAAGCAGTATATGATGAATATAAAAACAAAGGACTTACCATCGTAGGCGTATCACTCGATGCAGATAAAGCGGCGTGGGAAAAAGCAACGAAAGACGACGGCATCGAATGGCCCCAGTTTTCCAACCTCAAAGGCTGGGACGAAGACGGTGCTATGGCTTACGGCGTACGCTTCATCCCGCAGACAGTGCTTATAGACAAAGACGGCACCATTATAGCGCGTAATCTCCACGGCACTGCTTTGAAAGAAAAACTGGAAGAAATCTTATGATAGTTTTGTATATTTGCATACATTTCCGTGTGAAATAAGAGAAACAACGCTAATTATCAGAATAATTAAGGATTTTATAATGAAAAGAATACTTTTGTCTGCTTGTGCCGCATCACTCCTAATGACTGCCTGCACGGGTTCGAAAGAATACACATTAACCGGGCACATCGACAGCAGCTCATACGAAGGAAAAACGGTTTATATGTACGAACATTACCGTACAGCCGATCTTACCCCCCTAGATTCGGCAAAAGTGAGCGGCGGCAGGTTCGAGTTTACAGGCCCGGCTCCCGATACCGTATCGGTACGTTATATTTCCATCGATCCGCAAAGTAATCCTTATCCTTTTGCAGCTGAAAATGGCAAGGTAGAAATATCTATAGATACTAAAAAAGGAACCTCAAGCCTGGAAGGCGGCAATATCAATGCCGAATACCAGCTGATGAAGGATACTATCAATTTCTATATGGATAAAGTGAAGAAGCTCAATGACGAGAAGAAAGCTTTATCAGCGGAAGGAAAATTCGGCCTGCCCGAATACAAAAACTGGTCAGCAAATGTCAAAAGCACTATGGACCAGATGGAAAGCAAAGTTTCGGCCTTCATCGAGAAGAATTCTCAAAACCAGCTCGGCGAGTCCGTGTTTGGGTATGACAGCTATTTTATGTCGCCGGAGAAGCAGCTCAGGCTTCTTCCCCTTTTCCGTAAAGAGTATCAGGAAGGAGAAAAAACTGTTCTGAAAAAGAAGTTTCTGGAAAATTACCTGCTAACGGATGCAGGAAAACCTTTCTCGAATATCACAGGAAAAGACTTCGACGGCAATCCTGTTTCACTGTCGGACTATACAGGTAAAGGAAAAGTGGTTCTGGTATATTTCTGGGCATCGTGGGCCGGCCAGAGCATAAAGCAGATTTCCGAAATAAAAAGTCTCTATGATCTGTACAAAAATAAGGGCTTCGAAGTGGTAGGAGTTTCCCTGGATATCAATAAATACAACTGGAAGGAAGTAAGGAAAGAGGAAGGAATCGAATGGCCTGAGCTGTCCAACTTCAAAGGCTGGGATGATGAAGCCGCCGTGGTATATGGAGTCCGATTCATCCCGCAGATGATACTTATCAATAAAGAGGGAATTATTGTAGACCGAAATTTCGCAGTGGACGAGCTTACATATAAACTAGAAGAATTGTTTTAATAGAAATAGGTGAAGTTTGAAAACCAGATTGTCTGAAAAGTAGATTTTTTTTGTCATGCTGAACAAAGTGAAGCATCTTGTTTCTTTAAAATCGAGATTCTTCGTTTCACTCAGAATGACAAAAGAAAGCAACACTTTAGTAGTGTAATTTTACTTTTGGGGCAATCCCCTTTTTAGTTGAAATAGCTTATATTTGTATCTCAAAATGATAAGAGACTAAAAACAAACCTGATTCCGATGACTAAGAAGGAAAGATATAATAATGTAATAGATTGGTTCGAAAAAAATGTACCGGTTGCCGAAACCGAACTTCATTACGATAATGCTTTTCATCTGCTGATAGCCGTTATCCTTTCGGCACAATGCACCGATAAACGGATAAATATGATTACTCCTCTCCTTTTCGAAGCATATCCTAATCCATACGTAATGGCAGAAGCTACTCCCGAGGAGATCTACGAATATATAAAAAGTGTGTCTTACCCCAATAATAAGTCTAAGAACCTGGTTGGAATGGCCAAAAAACTGGCAGCTGATTTCAACGGGGAAGTACCCGGTACTCTTGCCGAACTGGAAAGTATTCCCGGCGTAGGCCGTAAGACCGCGAATGTGATATTATCAGTAGCTTTCGACAAGCCGGCTATGGCGGTAGATACTCACGTATTCAGGGTATCGAACAGAATCGGACTGACCGATAATTCTAAAAATCCGCTGGAAACCGAAAGGGAACTTGTAAAATATATTCCTTCCCGCTTACTCTCGAAAGCACACCACTGGCTTATTCTTCATGGAAGATATGTCTGCATTGCCCGTAATCCCAAATGTGATATTTGCGGATTGAAAGCCTGGTGCAAATATTATATGAAAAATAATGCAGTGAAAGAGATTAAGCAAAGTAAAACTAAAAACTAGTTCTTTTATACACCTAGTATTTCATCGACAGCTTTCAGCCAGCGCGGATAACTGAAACGGCTCAGGTTTTCTTCTGCGGTATCATTGTAGTAAGACCTCAGTTCAGGATTGTCCATAGCCTTTTTCATTCCTTCGATTACACCTTCGAGGCTGTTCTCTACAAAAATACCGTATTTACCCCGCATGATTACATCCTCGGGGCCTCCGCAGTCGGTAGTAATAATAGGTGTCCCGATTGTGATCGATTCCAGAAGAGTCAAGGCAAAGCTTTCACGGGAAGAAGGACACAGGAACCAATCCGCACGCCTCATATAAGGAAAAGGATTCCCTACCCTTCCGTGCATCGTAATGCGGTCGTCCCTGCCGAGTTCTGTAATCAATGTCCTCAGTTTATCAAATTCCGCGCCGTCTCCTAAAATATGCATTTCAAGATCATACCCCTCTTTTAGCAATTTATCGACCGCTATAATGGCTCTGTCCACCGTTTTTTCATAAGAAAGCCTTATAACTACGACAAAACTAAATCTTTCGGGTTTTGGCAGACTTATAGGCTCTTTTGCCCGTTCCGTTATACCGGAGAGGTCAAGAGCATTGTATAATACCTCAATATCCTTTTTAGGTGTACCCCCATGATAAATATCGATATATCCCCTTTTGCAGGAATCGGACACACAAATTACCCGGTCGAACTTATCAAAGGAAGCATACATCCGCTTTATCTGTTTTTTATTTAAAGCATACGATAACTTTTCTTTCAGGTTTTTCCCTGTATAATCCCTTACAAAAGGCTGGTTATGCACCCACAGATATTTAGGACGGTCGATTTTACTGAATAATATGGAATAAAAACCGTCTTTAAAACATACGATTTCGTCGTATTCATAAGCATCGAACCCGGTCAATTTTGCAAAAAGGCGGGGATAGAATATGAGTATATTTTTAAATATCCATCTTTTCAAACCTTTTAGTTCTTTAGGATGGAAATACCTGACAGGAACATCTTCAGACACTCTTTCCAACAACACATTTTTTTCGGACGGGTTGGGAAGCAATAAAGTTATATCGCATCCTTTCTCATTCAAATGGTTCAATAAATTAACGAGCAGAATCTCTGTTCCGCCCATGTAAAAACAATCATTAAAAATGAGAATACGCTTCTGATGCATGAAAATCCTATCTAATTCTATTCAAAGTTACGAAATTATATAAAAGAAAAAAAGAGCTGAAAACCAGCCCTCCTTTATATCCTACTTTTTACAATAGCCTACAGGAAGATAAATATATCTTCTTTGCTTTTACGGACTTTCGCAAGACCGATGGAACGGTCAACATCCTTATCCCTATAACCCAATGGAAGTAACAGCGTAGATCTTAAACCTTTTTCTCTGAGATTTAATATTTCATCTACCGCCCCGGGATCGAAACCTTCGACAGGAGTACAGTCTATCCCTAGTCCGGCAGCGGCAATAGTTGCATAAGCCATAACTATGTAAGTCTGTTTCGCCATCCACTCAGGTATGCTTTCACGATCCATCGTTGCTGCATACTCGATATATTTTTTCTTGTAGAATTCCAGTTCTTCCCCTTCCGTGCCCCTGGCTTTTCCTAGTCTATCAGTATAATCGGTTATATCTTTTTCGTCAAAGTCGGTATACGCTGCAAAAACCAGCAAATGAGAACAGCCCGGAATCATATGCTGACGGGGTGCAGCCTTCTCATAAATGGTTTTCAGTTCCTCATCCTTTTTGACAACAATCACTTTAAAAAGCTGCATACCTATGGAAGTAGGTGCCAACCGGATCGTTTCCAGAATAATATCCAGCTTTTCTTCGTCTACTTTAGCGCCGTTCATCCATTTACAGGCGTATCTCCAATTCAGGTCATCTATTAAACTCATATCTCTCAGATTTATATATTTTGTCTCGTCCTAAAATAAG
>DQAM01000371.1 GCA_003523545.1 Dysgonomonas sp. | reverse complement strand
CGGCACTTCCGAAAATCCATCCCCATCGTGGTCGTATGCCGAACGGTGGCGCTTCTGCCCGAATACCATAATTCCAGCTTTATGATTATCACTGACCAGTGAAGCGTTGAAATTTGTAGTATTGTCAAAATCGCTTTTCCCTCCAATCGACATGATGGTGTGCGACGCCTGGGCTGTATTGCGTGTCGGTTCCTTTGTAATTATGTTGATGGTTCCGGCAATAGCCGATGCCCCGAAAAGAGCCGATCCCCCACCCCGTACCACTTCGATACGTTCGACCATATTAGCCGGAATCTGCTCGAGCCCGTAGACGCCAGCCAGAGAACTGAACACCGGGCGCGAATCGATAAGTATCTGCGAATAAGCACCCTCCAGACCGTTCATCCTTACCTGTGTGAAACCGCAGTTCTGGCAGTTGTTCTCGACCCTAAGTCCCGGCTGGAAATTCAGGCCCTGCGAAAGCGAAACGGAATTGGTGCGGTCGAATGTCTTAACATCGAGTATGCTTACGAGCGTGGGAGCCAGCCTCCGCGATGTTTCGTTGCGGTTGGCAGACACGACCACTTCGTTGAGCGAAATATTGCTTTCGGTAAGTTCAAAGTTAATTTCCAGTGTCTTTCCCTTTTCGAGTACAATTTCTTTTTGTTCGGTTTCATAACCGACGAATTTGGCTTCGATAGTGAATTTTCCTTCGGGAAGGTTTTTCAGGAAATAATGCCCCGTAGCATCGGTAGTGGTGCCTATGGTTGTGCCTTTGAGCGATACGTTGATAAACGGCAGGTGGTCGCCCGTTTTCTTATCGACTACATGCCCGATAATGTTAGCATCTGTTTTTTTAAGGTCGAGAAAAGGATTTGCAGATAAAGTCAGTCCGAACAATATCTGGCAGAATATTGCATAAATATATTTTTTCATATAATAGGTAAATGTCTTATAGTTAATATAAAATCATATAGCACAGGAGTTCCGGAAATACGAAACCCTTATGCATAAAAAATGTGATGAATTTTTTAAACTATAAAACAGGAGGGGGGCGGAGGGTATACGAACCCCGTATGCAGGATTGCCGGGTAAAAACCGGCCTTCGGAAATTCAGAAGGATATGACTGCTCCTGATAATTCCTAAAATGATAAACAGCAGAACTAATCCCGTAGAAAAAAAGGTAGATAAGGTATGTATCAGTTGAATTTCCGCAGAAGAGTGTTCATGGCTGGAATTGCCGTCTTCATCCGTCAGGTAAGGGTGGGAATGGACGATAGTGACACCGTTGATGATATGGGTGTGTGTAAAAAAGGTAATGGAACAGGCATAACTGATAAAGATGACCGGAAGGATAATCTTCAGAACTGCTTTAAACTTTCCATTCAACATCAGACAATCTTTTTACGATTTGCCACAAAGATAATTGTTATTCCGATTCGATTACCATACAAAACAAAAAAAGGGAACATTTCGTAAAATGCTCCCTTTTGGCTGTGAGTTTTTTTAAAGTTTGTATTAGAAAAGAGTCCTGTGCTTATTATCTTTTTACAAAGCGCAATGCAATCTCCCGGTCTTCTGCCCGTTCGTCATTAGATGCACTCGCACTGTGCTTAGCATATTCATCGCCATAACCTTCAGTTCTGACAACCTGTCTTCCGACACCTTTTTCGTCAAGCATCTTTTCTATAGTCTTCGCTCTTTCCCTGGAAATTTCCATATTCGCCTGTTCTGTTCCTACCTTATCTGCAAAACCGGCAATTTTTATCCGTGCATTCGGGTAAGCTTTGAGTATTTCGGCAATATTGTTGAGCTGTGTCTGAGACTCGTTCCTCAATTCTGTTGAACTTCCGAATACGAAAGCCAGATCGTCGAACTCAAACCATTTTTCTTTCAAATCGTTTTCGCTTGCATTTTTGTATTCATCCGAATTCAGGAATTGGATCATATCATCTTCTACCCCACCCCTGTAAGCCTGTAACCTTACATTATTCGGAAGTGTTATTTCGTACCTTTCGCGGTTTGCATTAGTAGCAACTCGCGCATTGTCCTGACGTCTCGTAGTATCGCCCGTAACAGTTACCTGCTCGGAATAAGCTACAACTTCGTCAGTACGATCCGTATTCCGGCACGACCTCCACCAGAAGAATAGAAGTAAAAGAACGATCACAAGGATAACCCATGGAAGCCATCCCATACCGCTTTTTTTCTCTTCTGCTTTTTCTACCGGAGCTGCATTCTTATCCAGCACATCCGAAAGTCCGAAATTTCGTACAAGTCCCGAAGGTATAAGTGTGGAGAAATTACCTTTCTCTTTGTCTATTTCACGTAATAAACCATGAAGACTGTAATTTTCCTGGACCATTTTGTTTCCCAGATAACCGGAAACAATAGGGGCTATCATCGATACCAGTTTGTTGGTAGCAACCTGTGATATTCCCGAATTAGAAGCAATCGGGTCAGAAAAATCCGCCGCCTTATCACCCAGTAACGTCTGTGTGAAATTGTCGCCCAGACGCTGTTGGTCATGAGTCAGGTCATTCATCCAAAGGTCTTTCACTTCAGCCAGAATATTAAGCCTGCCCGATTCTTCCAGAATTTCCCTTATCTGTGGTGTGTTTCCTTTTTTCAGCATTACTCCCAGAAAACTGGCAACTATAGAAGAAGAAGCTTTCGCTACGTTCGAGTCCTTTTCGTTCAGCATTGTCGAAGCCCTTGTAATCATTGCAGGGCTGATAAGTGCTTTTAAAGCATCGTAAAATTGTGTCATAATAATATGTATTTAGAATTATTGTGCTTGTATATAATCTATGATAAATGATTACCGCCGGTCACTCCGAACACTTCCGCAGTTATATAGCTCGATTCCTGCGAAGCAAGAAGTACATATACGGGAGCCAATTCGACAGGTTGTCCGGCCCTTTCGAGCGGAGTGCTTTGACCGAATTTAGGAAGTTTCTCCTGCTGCTGTCCACCCGATACCTGCAATACAGTCCAGACAGGACCCGGAGCAACGACATTCACTCGTATTCCTTTCGGCGCGATCTGTTTTGCCAAAGCACGGCTGAATGCAATGATCGCACTTTTTGTAGAAGCATAATCCAGCAAATCTTTACTCGGCTGATATGCCTGTATTGAAGATGTTGTGATAATAGTAGCCCCTTCGGGTAAGTGGGGTAAAGCAGCCTTTACTGTCCAGAACAAAGAGAAAACATTCACAGCGAAAGTCTTTTCCAATTGCTCGGTTGTAATCTCATCTATGCTTTCTTTCGAAACCTGTTTTCCTGCAACCAGAGCCAGTATGTCCAGTCCGCCCAGTTTTTCGTAAGCTTCTTCAACCATTTTTTTGCAGAATTCCTCATTGTCGAGGTCTCCCGGAATCAAAACAGCTTTGCGTCCTTCTTTCTCAATCAATTCGGCAACTACTTCCGCGTCTTTTTGTTCCGAAGGATGATAGTTGATAGCTACATCCGCACCTTCGCGGGCATAAGCAATCGCAGCGGCGCGTCCGATACCCGAGTCTCCTCCGGTTACCAGAGCCTTACGTCCCGGAAGCCTGTTATTACCTTTATAGCTTTCTTCACCACAATCGGGTGTAGGTGTCATATCTTTCTATACACCAGGTGCTTTCTGTAATTGTTTTGGAAATCCATCCTGACGGTATTGAGTCAGTGGATTTTGCATTTTGTTATCGTTTATCATATCTGTGTAGTTTTAAAAAGATAATTAATTTTTGCTTTTTCTTTCGAAGCCGAATACAGTTTCTCTGTCGTCTTCTATGCCTGTAAGTTTGTTTCGTATAATCTGAGCGGCTATCATACTGAATGTGATACCGTTTCCTCCATATCCCAAGGCAAAAAACATCCTGTCTTTTCCGGGCCATGTACCTATAAAAGGCAAGCCGTCTTTGGTAGTACTGAATGTTCCGCACCATGCCATATCCGTTTTGAAAGGGATATCGGGAAACAGTTTATGGAATTTTTTTTCGAGCGTTGCCGTTTTTTCCCTCAACAGGCCGTCCCGTTTTACTGCATCGTTAAAATCCTCGTCTTCACCGCCGACGATGATCCTGTTTTTGTCCGCCGTACGGATATAGATATACGGCTCTTTGGTTTCCCAAATAAGGCTGTGGTCTTTCCACAGGTATTTTTCTTCTACCGGGTCGGATACAATGGCATACGTAGAAGTTAGATCCATCACTTTTTTCGGCAGGAAGGTACCCGCTTCGAAACCAGCTGCGATCACGACATACTTACAGTTTATTTTATGACCGTTTTCCGTTGTCAGCGTATACCCTTCTTTTTCTGGTTTCCATTCCGATATTTTGGTATGTGTAAACACCTCCAGATTACTTTTCTTCATATGGTAATCGAAGAGATGAGTAGCCGCCTTATACGAGTCGATCTGCGCAGACTCATGATTTTCCAAAGCTCCCGGCGCCTTTATACCGTACTTTTTGTCCAATTCCTTTTCACCTAAGAATTCGACGGGCAGATTATACTTTTTTCTTATTTTATACTCTTCCTGAATCAGGTCGAAGCCTTCTTCATCACTAGCATAATAGACACTCGACACCCTTTCGAAATCGGGATTGAACCGCACCTTACGGAATACATTTTCTATATCGGTTATAGACTGCAGGCATTCCCTGTAAGCGCGTACGGCCGAATCTTCGTCTACCATATCCACCAGCTTGCATAATGGGGTATCTATTTCGTATTGCAGAAGAGCAGTACTTGCAACAGAACTTCCGGTAGTAATGCTCCGCTTGTCTATTACCGTGCATTTTATGCCTGCGCTGCAAAGTTCATGTGCAGCCAATGCCCCTGTTATACCAGCCCCTATGATGGCAACATAAGTAGAATGGTCGGATTCGAGAGGGTTAAAATAATTATTAAGCGAATTCTTCGCCAGCCAAAAGGGTATTCCTGAATATAAATCCATATAATAAAAAAAGTGTTATTAGATAGTTGTAAATTATTTGTAAAGAGATGAACTGTAAAAAGGCGCATTTTCTCAAATACACCTTTTCTATCTCATAAAAAATTATTTACCTGTTATGTTATCTAATTTTTCTTTTCCTTTACAAGCCATATATTCAGCTCTTTCTTTGATATATTCCGCCTCGTTTTTGCCTGCCGCGATGGCATTGCGTAAATCTCTCCGCGATTTAGCAGATAATTTGTGCAGTTTATTTTCATAAGGTGCAAGTAACCCTTTTTTATGTAATTCTTTAACCAGGTAAATTACACCCGCCCCTACGGCTAAACCTAAAATCGTTTTTTTCATATCTTTTTCCTTTATTTCAATTTTATAAAAAAATACCATTTTGTACAGAGGATAATGGTGAACCTCTTCCCCTTTTATATACTGTTCCTTATCAGCGCCTAAATAAGGATACTATCCATAGTAAGATGACAGCACCGATCACCGACATAATCAATGAACCGATAATTCCTCCGGAAGATATTCCGAGCAAACTGTAAATCCATCCGCCTAAAACACTACCTACAAGGCCGACAATCAAATTAACGACTACGCCGAAACCTCTTCCTTTCATCAGCCAGCCGGCAATGGCTCCGGCCAAAATACCAATAATAATCGACCATAATATTCCTAGTCCCATAATTGTAAAGTTTTTTTGATTTATATAATTTGTATGATAAAACCTAAGAAAAAAATCTCTTCATCCTTTTATTTACCTAGTATTCAATCTAATTAATAAACAACATATTATTACATTTGTTCAGTTAGTTGCTAAATAATAAACTCAAACAATATCCGGGTCATTATTTGAGTTTATCAAAGCCTGAAACTATAGTTTATTTCATCAATTCCTTCAATGTAGGCATCTCGGAAACTTCGTACCTTTTCTTAAATGTTTCTATAGCTTCTTTTTCGTGAGTGTACTCGTCCAATGCCATAATTTCGGATGGGAAAGGACGTTTGTTCTCCACTTTGATATCGATAACCACAGGCACATTGCTGTTTCTGGCTTCGTCAAATACCTGCCTCAATTGTTCGCGTTTAGTAATCGTATACCCTTTGGCACCCATACCTTCTGCTATTTTGGCAAAATCCGCTCCGGCTATATCGACTCCGTATTTTGTTTGCTTGGTATCTTCCTGCTCGGCTTCTATAAAACCAAACGAATTGTTGGAAAATACGATATTAATAACAGGCAGCTTATATTTAACCTGTGTAATGATATCCTGCATCACCATCGCAAACCCGCCGTCTCCATTTAATGTAAATACCTGGCTTTCGGGATAGCTCAGCTGAGCAGCTATACCTCCCGGCACTCCATATCCCATCGTCGCAAACAATCCCGAAGTGGTAAACTTCTGCTTCTCTCCGTTCATGTCGAGCATGCGGATAGCAAAGATGGTAACATTACCTACATCGGTAACAAATATAGCATCGTCGGCAGCTATACGGTTGATTTCCTTAAATATAGGTTCGGGTCGCATAGGAACATCGTCCCTCTCTTCAAAACTGCGCATCCATTTTATCCAATTCTCCCGATTCTTGAGATTAGCCTCCATGAATTTTGTACGGGGTATCTTTTCGCCCTTATCTATCATCATGCGCATCGCTGTTTTAGCATCACCCAATATAGCTACATCCGTCTTATGACGTTTCCCTAGTTTGGACGAATCTATGTCCACTTGTATGAACTTGGCATTCTTCGGAAAGAAAAACCTGGCAAACGGGAAATCACTTCCTATAAAAACGATAAGGTCTGTAACTTCCAGTGCCTCATTACCCGGTTTAGTCGATAAACGTCCGGCAGTTCCCATAAATGCAGGTGTATCGTCGGGAATAATACCCTTGGCAAGAACCGACAATACAATAGGCATCGAATATTTTTCCGAAAGTTCTATTATTTCATCTTTTGCACCGCGTGCACCCTGTCCCACATAAAGAACGGGTCTTTCCGCCTGTTGAATCAGTTTGAGGGCTTCCTCGATGTCTTTTTCCTCAGGCATTGGAAAACCTACTTTATGATTTGCCGCCGAAGATATACCAAGATCGGGTATTTCAACTGTTGCCAAGTCTACAGGAATGGTAACCACCGATACCCCTTTGTACTCATAAGCCCGCCTTATCGCCTCATCGATCACATGAGGAAGGCTTTCGGGAGTCATCACGGTACGGTTGTATACACTTACATCCGCAAACATCGGATTCTCATTCATTTCCTGAAATGCATCGTAATTCATCGAAGTAGTGACCACCTGCCCTACTAAGGCTAATACCGGCACATGGTCTAATTGCGCATCGTAAAGTCCATTGAAAAGGTGGGTTGCACCGGGACCTGCGGTACCGAAACATACCCCTATTTTCCCTGTCAGCTTCGCATCTACGGATGCCGCTATTGCACCGACTTCCTCGTGGCGTACCTGAATATAACGTACAGTACCCCTTTTTTCATACAACGCATCCATTGTAGAATTAAAAGATCCGCCGGGAATACCATATATATGGTCTATGCCCCAGCTTTCTAGTACGTTTAGCATAGCTAAACCTGATTTGATTTTTTTTTCTTCCATCTTGTTTATATTGATCTTCCTGAAATGCAGATTGTCACTTTTACATTCAGAAAAGGGACAATGCATCACAATGTTTATGATTCATTCTCAGCATAATGTGGAATTAAAACACGTAAAATAGTTTATTTGTTGTTACTATTATAAAATATTAATGATTTGTATCTGCCTTTTATAGCAAATACAAATCATTAATTCATTAAAAAAATATTTCTTATAATGAGATTAAACCGGATAGCCTTCACGGTTTCTACGTACACCGAAAGTTCCTGCGAATCCGGCAACACCTGCACCTATCAGAATTCCGAAGAATGAGATAAGAGTTGAAGTTGCAGCAGAATTGGCAATACTATCGGCTTCTTCCAATGCATTTTGTTTAGTTTCTTCCCAGTCTTGTCTTACTTGTTCGATAGATTGCTGGAGGTTGTCGATACGTTCTCTACCATCTTCTCTCAGGTTATTTATCAATTCGGTATATTCGTCCACAGCCCTTTCTACTTCAGCCTGCGACATACTCGAATTATTAGCAATAGCCTGTGTCAGGTCTTCCCTGTTGATATTTTCAGAAAATTTTTCACCTCTTTCCTGTAAGCGCTCTAAAAATCTGTTTATAACCCTGTCCGCATCATTCGGGTTTCTGGCCAGTGTCCTGACAGCCGACTGTAAATCCGATCTGACACCTCTCAACTCACGTTGAAGGTATTCGGGCTGAAGTTCCCTTATTCCGCTGTTGCGGAGAGCCTGGCGTACATCCTGACGTACTGTAGTACCATCCGATTCGCTATCGAAGTCTATACCTTCCAGAACATTTCCTACCTGGTCGGTTACACCCTGGATACCACTTCCTACTCCGGAAGCCACACCTGAAATAACATTTCCTGTTACAGATGCGATAGAACCCAATACATTAGCTGTTGCTTTTACAGCACCTACAGCCAGCATAATACCTAAAATAACAGTAATAATAAGGCTAGTTGCCCATACCAGGAAACCATGAATAGCACCGTCGGCACCTGCCAGCTTACCTGCTACGTAACCACCGCAGAAAAGGCTTATCAACAGTGAAACCACTGTCCAGATACCTACTGTAGTGCCGATACCCGACATAGGTTCGGACGATGTAGGATCAAACATGTACAGTCCTATACTTGTACCCAGAAGGGACAAAAGAACCGATACAGCCAATACTGTCATAACGCCCCCGATTATACTACCCCACGATACACGGCGGCGTATTTCATCTAAAGTAACTCTTTCCATAAATTTTCAATTTTTTAATTAGTAATTGTTTGTGTTTGTTATTTTCCTATTGTTTTAATTAGTGCATACATCACTATAAGTTTGTTTTATAATAAATCACCAGGCATTTTCCTGAAAATAACTAATTATCAAATGTTAAATCTTATATACATCTGATAATATTCTCTTCCGAATTTTACGGCGATAAGCTTACTGAACAGTAAACCCGGATTGGATGAAGTTGATTAATTTTTGCGGAAAAATAACATTATTCTTCCGTATTTAGTTAGTATATGTTTGCATCATCACTGTTTTGCCGTTTGTGTATTAATTAATTTTAAAACAGTTGACAAAATATTTTGTTCAAATCGCCACCCGCATCTGTATTCATTTTAATACAGATATAACCTGATAAATGAAGCCATTTACCGGTTACTATATTCCAAAATCATCCCTATTATCACTTCTTTTTAGTTTTCACCATTATTACACCGTTAGCACCTTTAACTCCATAACCGAATCCCGTCTTGTTGACCTGTATACTTTCGATCGTATATATATCGAGAGATTCCAATGCGGCTAATGATGTTTCCGATCCGTCAAGTATAAAAAGCGGTTCGGTAGATGAATTAAAAGAGTTTACACCCCTTATAGCCAGGGTACCCTGCCTCATATTTACTCCGGGAATTGTTTTCACAGCATCCATAAATGTCCTGCTTCCCAATCTTATAATATCTTCGCTTGTAAGCAGGTCGCTTCTTTTGGTTTTATTATTTTTCACCCGGTAAGCAACCGCAAAAATTTTATCACCTTCGTAAGATCGG
>DQAM01000164.1 GCA_003523545.1 Dysgonomonas sp. | reverse complement strand
CATATCCAAATGCCGTAATCTTTTTGAAAAAAAATTGCAGGATTACGGGGCTTCGTGGCGTATTATGCGCCCCCAATCCCTTACCGACCAGATTTTTATCAAAGCAAAAAGAATACGCAGTATAGAAGAAACGGGTGTCAGCAAAGTAAATGAGTCCATCGATTCGGAATTCATCGCTATTGTGAATTATGGAATCATAGGGCTGATTCAGCTCGAATTGGGATATACCGATACGGTCGACATCTCTCCCGCAGAAGCATTACAGTTGTACGATAAATACATGCTCGAAACCAAGGAACTGATGTTTGCCAAAAATCATGATTACGGAGAAGCATGGAGAAGCATGCGGATCAGTTCGTACACGGATCTTATACTGATGAAAATCTACCGTACGAAAGAAATAGAAAACAATCAGGGACAAACTATTGTTTCAGAAGGTATAGACGCCAATTACATGGATATGATCAATTATTCGATATTCGGCCTCATTAAACTGGAATATCCGGAGGACGAAGAATAATTCCGGCAAAACCAAATGGGTAAAACAAAAAACATACTGATAAAAATCGTCGTAGAACTTTCCAGAGTGATCCTGGGAATTACCTTCGTATTTTCCGGCTTTGTGAAATCCGTAGACCCGATGGGTACTACATACAAGATACAGGATTACCTGACCAGCTTCGGGCTTACTGAACTTCACGGCTTTGCTTTTCTGATGGCCATCGTATTGTGTGCCGGGGAATTCTGTTTGGGACTATTCATGTTTATCGGATTATACCGCAAGTGGACATCCAGGCTCATGTTTCTGGTGATGATCTTTATGACCCCGCTCACACTCTATCTGGCAATTGCAGAACCTGTAAAAGACTGCGGATGCTTTGGGGATGCGCTCATTATTACGAACTGGCAGACATTCTACAAAAATATAGTATTGCTGGCATGTTCCGTCGTAACATTGATATACCACGAAAAAATAACCAACTTATTTACAGGAAAATTTTATTGGTTTGTAGGGTTATGGATTGTTATTTTCGGTATTTCATTCTGCCTGTACAATTATTATAACGAACCTATTATCGACTTCCGCCCTTATAAGCCGGGAAATAATATACCTCAGCTGATGACAGTGGAAGAAGGCCGTGCTCCCGTTTATGAGAACGTTTTCATTTACGAAAAAGACGGCACTCAGCAAGAGTTTACAGAAGACAATTATCCATGGCAGGACAGTACATGGGTGTTCGTTGACCGCAAAAGCAAACTCATAAAAGAAGGAGAAGAACCGCTCATTACAGATTTTGCAGTGACACGCCTATACTTCAATCCGGAACGAACCGAGATTGAAGGAACAGAAGATATTACCACAGAAATACTGGCAGATACAGGATATACTTTCCTGATGATTGCCTATTCTCTGGAAGAAATGGACAGGAATTACCTCAGCCGGTTCGAGGATGTGAACAATTATGCAGAAGAATACGGATATACATTCTATTGTCTGACAGCTTCTCCTCAGGACATTATTATCGAAAAAGAAAAAGAAGACATTACCAACTTCAATTTCTGTTCTGCCGACGAACGCCTGCTTAAGACTATTGTCCGTTCCAATCCGGGATTGGTATTATTAAAAAACGGCACTATCGTAAACAAATGGGCTGACCACACTGTCCCTGAAGAGAAAAGCCTTAACCGCCCGTTGGAAGAACTCTCGTTAAGTGAAATTCCCGACACGGAGCAACGTGACAAAAGGCGCATACTTACGGTCGCTTTCTTTCTTCTTGTTCCTATAATCGGGACAAAACTTTTCGATGCCTTGATATATCAGAGACGGCCTTATAACGATCCGAAAAAGAAAGATGAAAAAGAAACCAAGCATAATGAACTAACATAAAAAATTAATTTGAGATGAGAAAAAACATTGTAGCAGGAAACTGGAAGATGAATAAGAATCTTCAGGAAGGTTTAGCTTTCACAGATGCTCTTCAGTTAGCATTGAGTAACCACGATAAAATAAATTGCGAGGTGATAATAGGAGCTCCTTTTATCCATCTGGCTCACATTTCGGGAAAAATCAACGATAAAAAACTACATGTTGCCGCACAGAACTGTGCTGATAAAGCATCGGGAGCCTATACAGGGGAAGTATCTGCCGAAATGGTAGCTTCCACAGGTGCTAAATACGTGATATTGGGACATTCCGAAAGACGCAGTTATTACGGTGAAACAGACGCTATACTGAAAGAAAAAGTTCTTCTTGCTTTAGCTAACGGCCTGAAACCTATTTTCTGTATAGGAGAAGTGCTGGAAGAGAGAGAAGCAGGAAAGCAGGAGGAAGTAGTAAGGACCCAGATCGAAAATGCATTATTCGACCTTTCTGCTGAAGATTTCGGTAAAATAATTCTTGCTTATGAGCCTGTTTGGGCTATAGGTACAGGTAAGACCGCAACACCACAGCAGGCACAGGAAATGCATGCGTTCATCCGTAAAACTATTGCCGGAAAATACGGCGAAACGGTAGCGGACGATACTTCTATCCTTTACGGAGGAAGCGCAAATGCATCGAATGCTAAGGAACTATTCTCTAATCCGGATGTCGATGGCGGACTAATCGGCGGTGCATCTCTGGAAGTTGAGAAGTTTATGCCGATTATTCAAGCATTCTAATGTAAGATTTTATATATTTACGGGGAGATTCCGGTCTCTCCGTATTTTTATAAAAACGCTAAAACATGGATATGATAAAATCACTATATTTATTATTCGGATTATTTGTTTTCAGTCTATCTTCCTTCGCCCAGAACAATACATCTATCATAGATGATTTAAACAGGACTAAACCCGGGCAGGGAAATATTACTATTTATCAGGACGATGCAATAAGCAAATTGCTCGGCACAAAAATCGTATCGGGAGTTGCCGCATCCGCCAATTATTTTGCCCAACAGCTCAGTACTACGGGGACGGCGTCTTCATCCAGAAATTTTGTGCGGGCGAAAGGTTTCCGTATCCAGGTATATTCGGGCAATAATCAAAGGCTGTCGAAGAATGAGGCCGAATCGAGAAGAAATACTATACGCTCTACATTTCCGGCAATGGATGTAACGGTAGCTTATAATTCACCTAACTGGAGGGTGAGGGCCGGACATTTCCAGACACGCGAGCAGGCCGATCAGGCCCTGGAGCAAATGAGAATTCATTTTCCCTCATTCGGAAGGGAGATGTATGTTGTTAATGATGAAATAAGAATACCCGTAGAATAAAAATGTCGTCTATCCAAAACGAAGAAAAGAAACTTCCGCAATTAATTACTCATTACAAAGAAATTATAGAACTTCTGGGGGAAGATTCCGGCCGTGAAGGGCTTTTGGACACGCCTATGCGCGTAGCTAAGGCCATGCAGTTCCTGACAAAAGGGTACAATGAAGATCCGGAAGAGATATTACGTAAAGCCCTGTTTAAGGAGGATTACCGCCAGATGGTTATTGTAAAGGACATTGATTTTTATTCCCTTTGCGAGCATCACATGCTTCCATTCTGGGGAAAAGCGCATGTGGCTTATATCCCGAACGGCTATATTACCGGATTGAGTAAAATACCACGGGTCGTAGATGTATTTGCCCGCCGTCTACAAGTACAGGAGCGCATGACAACCGAGATTAAGAAATGTATCCAGAAAACGCTTAATCCGTTGGGAGTAATGGTTGTTTTGGAAGCCCAGCACATGTGCATGCAGATGAGAGGAGTGCAAAAACAAAATTCGGTCACTACAACTTCCGATTTTACTGGCGTTTTCAATCAGGCCAAAACCCGTGAGGAGTTTATAAGCCTTATCCAGAAATAATTATTTTATAATTAACCCTGTCTTTTTAATCTTTTGGCTCTTATTTGTCATCCTGAGTATAACGAAGGATCTTTTTATAAGAAGCCAGATGCTTCACTTTATTCAGCATGACAAAATGGTGTGAATAAGTTTAATAAACAAACTTTTCTGAAAGTCAGGAGTTATACTCATTTTCTACTGTAAAAGTAAACCAGACGGATGAGCCGGATAAAGACATGGGGTTTGAAAGAAATAAACCCGGGCTTGGATAAGAGTCTTTTGTAATTTTTCTGAGCAAGGCACAATACTATCCACCTGCTCCACAAATGGGCGGAAAGGGCATTAGGACTATAAATCCCGGAAAGTTTGTTTGCATTTATAACTTTGGAGAACCAGTTTTCTAATTTATCATAATCGGTAAATGCTTCTTTTCCAATATCAGCTTTTGCATCGTATTGCCTGTAAGAAATGGTGTGTAGTTTTAATTCCTCTTTATCGGGATTCAAAGCCAGCCTCTGCAATTCACCTCTTATAATCTTTCTTTTAGTATCTTCCTGTGTAAAATTATTGACAACAGATACATTTTGTGTATGCCATCTGTATTTTAAAAGGAAACGCGGGATATTAGCAACCTTATGGTTTCTGGCAATCCTGCACCAAAGTTCGTAATCTTCAGCATGTTTATAGGCATCACTATACAGGTTGGCTTTTAATACGTCTGCTTTTACCATGATGCTCGGATGTACAAAAGAAGGTGTAAATAATAAGTTAATCTGTAAATATTCATCTGACTGCAGATTTATTATTTTTCCTGTCGGCCTGCCTTCTTCATTTATGATCATGGCATAAGTACCGCACAAAGCAATACCTGTATTCTTTTCAAGAAAATTGTATTGCATTTCTAAACGTTCGGGTACACAAATATCATCTGCATCCATACGTGCAATATATTTGCCGGAACAAAGTAATATGCCACGGTTCAAGGTTTTTATAACGCCCAGATTCTGCTCGTTCCTGTAATATTTTATTCTCTTGTCCTCTTTTGCATATTTCTTTATAATAGTATCGCTTCCGTCTGTAGAAGCATCATCGACGATAATAAACTCCCAATCAGTAAAAGTCTGCGAGACCACACTGGCGATTGCTTCATCCAAATATCCGGAAGCATTATAAACAGGCATTAAAACAGATACTTTAGCCATATTATTCTTTTAGATCATTGTCCAGCCATCAGCCAGAAATTCTTCAGCGTCCTTCACCCCTACCTGGCCCTTATACCATAAAGATGGAGCTATCACAATTTTATTCTCATTATTATTGAGCCACGCACCCCACCAGCTAAATGAACTGTTCGCTGTTATATTGTGCTTGCAAAGGCTCATCAACTGCATATCTATGTAACTTTCCTTTCCCGTGTTCCAGTCTATAAATACGTGTGGGATACTTCCGACATCCAGATTATCCCTCACCCACTCGATATCATCTGAAAAAATGAAGAAAAAAGGATTGTTCACTTTTTCCCTCATTAGATTTATAGCCTGCTGATAGTACGCCATATCTAATACAGCAAGCGTAGAAGAAGGCGACATATAATCGGTACGACGTATATGCATGGAAACAGATTCTGTTTCTGACATTTTTTTTGCAATGTCCTTATTTTTACCGTTTAATTCATTTTTGAATGTAAAATCTTTCCTAATCTGACTTTTGTATTTCCTGAAATACTCTTCATTCTGAAAATATCCGAACAAGATAGTATTATCCGTTAGACTTTCAAAGCGCTTGTCATAAGAGTACTCGTTTTTAAAAACCTTCCACCGGGAAAGCAACTTTTTCCCCCAGGATTTGTTATATAAATAAGGAAACGTCTTAACAACCAGCTTTACTTTCCAATTTCTGGTAATTTGAATGTCTGCATCAAAAATATTGAGTTGATAATCTCTGCGGATTGCCGATGATCTTTTTTTAAGCTGGTACAAATCTACCGACATGCTGCAATTCAATTT
>DQAM01000163.1 GCA_003523545.1 Dysgonomonas sp. | reverse complement strand
CGCTCTTCCGATCTTATTATGCCGCTCCATTTTGTTTTTTAGTAAAATAGTATTACAATATAAAATTCTTTAGATTATGAAAAAGATATTCTTTTACATTTCAATTTTGTCACTTTGCTGCGTATTGTATGCTTGTAATAAAAATAAAGACAGGATAATAGAATTCAGTGGGATATATGCAGATGCTCCGCAAGGAAGGCAAGGTTTGTATAATCCGGACAGAGGATTCCGGCTCGAAACTGCAGTTGATGTGGTGGAAGACAAAGATAATCCGGTAAAAACTCTCATATCTCAGTCTGATAAATATAAAAGTGACAGTGTATCGCTTGTACAGAGTTATTTTTATCTTACTTATACCGTTGGTAAAGAACTCTCTGATGAAAATTTCGCTGTAATGCAAACGTATTTTGACCAACTTGAGAAAATGGGAATGAAAGCCGTATTACGCTTTGCTTACGAAAAAGATTTTATGGGAAGAGCTGCCATCGGACCGAATCTCGACCAGGCATTAAGCCACCTCGACCAGTTAAAGCCATTCCTCGAGAAGAATAAGAATCTGATATTTGTTGTTCAAGCCGGAGTTATAGGTGCATGGGGCGAATGGCACGCATCTGTACACAACCTGCATAAATCAGATGAAAGCAAACGGGCAATACTAAAAAAAGTATTGGAAGTAATTCCAGCTGACAAAATGGTACAGGTAAGAGTACCTACTTACAAAAATCTGCTGAAGGATGAACCGGAATTATACAAGAGGATCTCATTTCATGACGATTTCATAGTAATTAAACCAGAACCATGGGATGCGGATATGCATGAGGGTACACCGAATTTTAATCAGATAGTACGTGAATCTCCTTACCTCATTGTTGATGGCGAGCTGCCTTGGGGGTTCTGGAGTGTAGGGAAAGATCCGGATGCTCCTACGGCAGGATGGCTCATAGATGGTCACGACGCTGCCCGCAGGCTATTCCTTCAGCATTATACCTCACTGAGTGTAATCCATAATTACAAAGAACAACATGCAAACCAGACATTCGAGGAAGATAATGCTCCGGAATATTCGATGGTACTTTGGAAGAAAACACCTCTTTCTGAAGAATTCCTTCAGAAGAATCATATGCCTTTATCCTCTAATTATACTCTTAACCAGGATGGAAGCAAAGCCGAGAGAAATATTTTTGAATATATCCGCGATCATATGGGCTACAGGATAGAATTACAGAAGTTACAGATACCATCCGAACTGGAATCCGGCAAATCATCCACAGTTAAACTTGAACTTATCAATAAAGGATTTGCGGCTGTATTCGGCGATCATTCCGTATATTTCGTTCTTGTCGATAGTAAAGGGAAAGTTACAGAATTTCCTACAAACTGTAATCCCAATGATTGGCAGCCTTATCAACCAGGTGATTCTACTTATACATCTCTGCAACACGTAATCATATCTGAGATAAACCTTCCCCCCGGATTAGTTTCGGGAAATTATAAGTTAGGATTATGGATTCCGGATGGTTCGGAACAGCTAAAATACAACAACCGTTATGCGATCAAATGTGCAAACGGCGATATACAATGGATGGTGACCGATGACAAAAAGTATGGAATCAATATTTTGTCAGATATACAGATAAGTGCCAATCAGTAAGAATCATGGGAAGTATCCTCTTATAATTCTTATGAAGGAGATGGATACACAACAAGTATCTATATCAAAAGTCTTCCGGATTAATAATTCAGAAGACTTTTTCAATTATCCAGCTATAAAATACGTATTAAATTTTTATTATTTTATCTGCAGCATATTCAAAATCTTTTAGATGGGTAGCCATCAAAATAGCAAGATCCGGATATTTTTGTCTTATATTATGGAAAATGGCAACCGCGTTTTCGGAACTTATACCTGCAGTGGGTTCGTCTACAACCAGCAGTTGCGGCATTTTGAGTAAAGCCTGAGCAAGCAATAGTTTTTTTCGTTGTCCCCCGCTTAATATCTCACCATTTTCACCCAGCCAGCTTCCTAAACCGTCGGGAAGTGACGAACGCCAACTTGCCAGATCAACTGTTTCTAACACTTCTTCAATAGCATAATCGGGATAACCTTCAAAGTTTTCGCGCAAGGTTCCGGTCAATAAATAGGCTTTTTGTGTGACGTAGATACATTCCGGCACAGGTAAATGTGATAACTCAGAATCGTTGTTCCATATTAGCGAGCCTTTAATACGGTATTCAGGATAAAAAAGACTGTTCAACAGGGTAGTTTTACCCTTCCCGGTTCCCCCAAAAAGTGATATCCATTCGCCTCTGTTTATTTCAAAAGATATTTCTTCGGTGCGGACGGACGTTTCAGGAATCCCCGCAATGATATTTTTTATGCTCAGATTTTCCAGCGAGGAATTTATCTGTACAACTTCTACAGGCTGATTACCTTGTTTAATAATAGCATCTATATCTCTGACCTGGTTTGCAACGGAACTTTTTTCTGATTTACCGGAAAAAAGTATTTCGGACAACTCAGCCTGAGCCATTATACCGAAAAATATACCGATTGCCAAAGGTGCATCTATTCCATAATTACTTGAATTCCATAATAAAAATGCTGCAATATAGCTAAATCCCAGTCCGGCTACCAGTTGAAGCCAAAACGAATTGCTTTGCAGTTTATTTTCCAGACCTTCTATTTCTAACAATTTTTGCTCGTATTGTCCGATAGCTTTATCTTCCAGATTATATTTCGAGATTTCTATCCTTCCCCTGAAACTCTGTATCAATGATTGATTATTATCTTCACGTTGCAGTTTCAGTTTTTCGTAAAGTTTTGCATTTTTCCTGAAAAATAATTGAGGAACTAGAAATAGGAGGACAGCCGAAGAAATTAAAAATTCGATGGCTATAACCTTTGAAAATACCAAAACGAAGAAAAAGTAAATACCTATCGAAAGTATTAATGCAGTAAACGGCAAAAGCCATAAAAGGATGTGGTTTAATATCTGGTCGATACCGTAGGTGCTATTTTCAAGTAGCGAAGAATTATTATTTACCTGCTTCTTAAAATAGGGAAACTTAGCAACCGATTGAAATATTTTCAATTGCAGTCTTTGTTGTGCTTCAAGTGTAGTTTTATGATTTTCCAACCGCTCAAAGTATCTTGTTGCTGTTCGTAATAATGCCATTAAACGGATAATAGCGGATGGTATCATATAAGAAAATAAAACATTTGCCGTAACGAAAGCCACACTACACATGGCTAGAAACCATCCCGAAAGAGCGGGGAGTGCAATGAATGCCACTGTCCAGATAAGTAATAAAAAAATGCCCCGCAGCCATTTGCCCGCTAAAGGTCTTAAAATATATTTAGTAATAAAATCATTCATAATCCATTTGTTCTCCCCAGTTTAAATTCAAGATTGTATCGGCAACATTATCAAACATTTCTTCATGAGAAGCAACAATGACAAGCTTGTTTTCAGCCAATTTCAGGATTTGCGAAATAATGATTTCGACAGTATCAGGATCAAGATTTGCAGTAGGTTCATCTAAAATTGCAATCTGTTTCGGATGGAGCATCATCCGTGCGAGTGTGACTAATTGCTTTTCACCGCCTGAGAATTGTTTGCCGTTATGGCTTAAAATCGTTTGCCAGCCATCTTCTTTTTTAGCAAGGATTTTATCTAAAAACTCAGGATACTGATCGCATTGGTTCGTATCTTTTTCCAGGAAAACATTGTATTCAAGTGTTCCGTCGAAGATAAAAGGAAATTGATTCATATAGGATGAATTTTCTTTCAACCATTGAGATGACCATTCATTATCTTTTCCGTTTACCGACACCGTGCCATCCTGAGCCAAGAGGCTCCCGGTACAGATTTTGAGTAAAGTAGATTTCCCCGAACCCGAAATTCCTTTTACCAACACCAACCCTTTCTCAGGCAGTATTAAATTTATATCGTGTAAAACCTTAACCGGAGAATTGGGATAGGCAAAATTCAACCTTTTGATATCAAAAGATATGAGCATCTCTTTAGTATCAATCAAAGACGGCTTAACATCTTGGTTTAATATGGGCATCAATAATTTGGCCGATGCTAAGGCTCTGTTGCGATCATGGTAAGCACTGACAAATTTCCGTATATAAAAGAAAAAATAAGGCGAAAGGGTTAGTAAGAATAATGCAGTATGAAAATCATAGCCCTTACCATAATTTGGCCCCGGCATAATTCCGAGAAGGCTCATACCTAAATATATTGCAATAGCAGCTATACTAATGGTAACAAATAGCTCCAGCACTGCCGACGATAAAATAGCAACCCGCATTACGTTAGTAGTCGCTTTATTCAATACCTTACTCTTTTCGGATAAGAATCGGAATTGCCGTTTAAAGTTATCAAGATTAACAATCTCGGCAATCGTCTGCAAACGGTTGTAGAAAACAGCCGAATATTTCATAAAAAGATTGATATGTTTTTTGTGAAGAGCTTCAGCACCTACACCGATAATAATCATCTGCATAGGTATGACCAGTAAAGAAACCAGCAGTACTGCACCCACCCATTTTTTTATATAAAAACTAACGATCAATATCAATATGCTGACGAGAATCGACGCCAGAGAATATGGAATGAAAAAAGCGAAATAAGGTTTCAGGTCATCACTTACTCTCGTAACCAATAAGGCACTCGACACAGAGTCCGACTGATTATCATTTAGTAATATAGGGTAAAGCTTTCTTTTAATTTGGGTAACAATTATATTCCCTGCATTATAGTTAAGCTGCGACGCAAAATGAGCGAAAAAGTATCGTCCAGTAAGAAATAAAGATGCATACAATAACTCGTCAGGAAAAATTAGTCCATCATCAAGCCATAAGGCGGCAAATCCCGACAAATACCAGCAAAATACGACGAAACATCCTGCGCTTAAAATAGTAAATACCGACGCCAGAATATAATTACCTTTTGCTGCAGCTATCTTTTTATTCAACCATCGGGAAGCAGTTTCCGGATTCAATGCCATAGATTTTTATTATTATAATTTTCTATCTACATTTCTACTGTTGATACCAATAATATCAAAAATAATTATGAATGTAAAGATATAATCATTTTTGTTAATATGTATCTGTTAAATGGTAAATCTAAAACATTCATCTTGCAGGCATAACATTCTGGTTTATGTCCGTTAATTTCTCAACTATATTCGCAAAAAAGTAATATGAACGGAAAGAAAATATCCGTCATCTCAGGACATCCTTACCCTCAAAGTTTTAACTCGGCTATAGCACAAACAGTTAATCTCCATGATTTATATATGGAAAAATTTAATCCTGTTATATCCGATAAACAATTAATAAGT
>DQAM01000162.1:2409-2882 GCA_003523545.1 Dysgonomonas sp. | reverse complement strand
TCGCGTAACAGTGAACTTAAATCTTTCCAGTGTTCCCTTAGTGCGTATGTATTCAGTACGGATTCTGCTTTTCCGTTGATTCCCGTTTGCAGTATAAACCAATCGTACCTGTAGTTTATCCTCCGGTAAAAGTCTTCTATTTTTTTATAAATTTCGCCAAACTCTACTACTATATCTTCGGTTTCTATTTCATAATCTCTAGAAAGTATTTCATCAGACTCAAAATTCATTTTTAATTTAGGATCATAAAAGGAGCCTTTGAGAACTTCGCGAATCTTCTCTATCTGGAAAATCCTCTTTATATGGAATGTGTCGGTAATTTCATTCTGAGTTTTCCTATATACTGCATCGAAACTATAAGAGATTGAGTTTTCTCTAATCATTTGTTCTCTATTTTGTCAATCATCACGTTCTATCCAATATTCACGCCCTTTGGTATCAATCCATATCTTGTAGAGTACATCCATCTCTAA
>DQAM01000162.1:0-2153 GCA_003523545.1 Dysgonomonas sp. | reverse complement strand
TAAAATTTTGGTAATTATATACGTGTTTGAACTAACTTAATTTTGTAGGATATACTTGCTTTGATTTAGCAAGGGCGGGTTATTTTTCTTTTTTATTGGGGTTGTACTCTAAAGTCTTTTTGATTTTTTCTTCAAATCCTTTGGGTACTTCCTTTTCTTTTTTCTTTTTCTTTGAAGTTTTACCTTCTTCTATATCTTTTAATTCTTTCATAGTTACATATTCCATTCTAAAATCTTTTTCTAACATCCAATCATATATCCATGATGAGACTAAGGCTTGGTATTTCTCGCCTACCCATTGCCCTATATTTAAGGCTACTTTCGGATGTACCCAAATGGATTCTGATTGATTACTGTCTTTGATTGATAAGATGAGAGATGAGCGCGGAACTCCTGTATCGGAAGACAATTGTTTTAGAAAGTTTTTGGTCGATTGTAATTTCAGATAATCATCGAGATTCTTTTCAACGGCTTCACATAATGCGGTTACGTTGAAATATCCATCTGATGAACGTTGCTGAATTGTTTTGTTTTCAACCTGTCTTTCTATAATTTCCGATGTTTTCTTGCTCATAAATTAAGTCCTTATATTTCAATCTGCGATTTGAACTTTGTAAAAGTAAATCAAATCTCGCATTCATTGAAATTTTCCGGTTGTTATATCTGAAACAAAATTCGTCTACATATAGTTGTAAGTGCTTTTTAGTTGTTTTATGATACACTCCAATGATTCCACGTTTTAAGATGCTCCAAAAGCCTTCTATTGTATTAGTAGATATATCTCCCATAGCATATACTTTTTTCCTATGGTCTACAAAATAATGGGTGTACCATTTATGTAAATTACCATAGTACCAATCATCAGTATAAACTGTGCTTCCGGCTTTTATATGCTTTAATATAAGTGGCTGTAAACTCCTAACTTTTGTATCTGGGACTACTTTTGCTATTACTAATCCATTGCGTTGTAGCATCCCAAAAACAGGGGTTTTGTCCTTAAAACTACGCCCCTGACTTTGAGGTACTTTTTTGTCCCAATGGCGGTTCTTGTTCTTTCCACCTACAAATGTTTCGTCTAATTCTACTACTCCTTCAAGCTGTTGGTCTTCTACTTTTAATTGGAAACAATTACGAATACGTTGAAGCATAAACCAAGCCGTTTTTTGAGTGACTTTTATACTTCTTGCTAATTGACAGGAGGATATGCCTTTCTTATTTTCTGTCGCATAATGGATTGCAACAAACCACTTTTTGAGGCTTATCTTGGTGTTGTCGTACATCGTATTTGTTTTCACATTGAACACTTTTCCGGTATTCTTACATTTGTACAGATTGTTTTTACACTTATAGACTTTCGAAGTTGAATCAAATGGACTCACGACGTTTCCGTTCCATCTGACTTTTTCCAAGTAATCAATACATGATTGCTCGGTTGGAAATCTTTCGAGTAATTCTATGAGTGAATTAAATTCTTCTTGTATCATAAGCTGAAGATTAACAGATAGATAAAGATAGTAAAAAATGGCGTTACAAGTATCTGTATTGCCAATTAAAGTATTTCAATTAATACATTTTAACAGAATATATTTTGCTAAGGTTCTTCATCCTCTAACTTTGATATTTTAATTTGATAAGTGTAAGAGTATTCATATATAATACAGTCTTTCGCTTTTAAGTCTTCTTCTATTTGAGAAGAATCAACATGAGACAATTCTGGTGGAACTCCTTGAAATATACTCTTATTAGGAAGTATTATTTCATTGTATATTACATCTTTTCTAAGAGAAAAATCTCCGGCATATTTATGAATGTCTATTTCTTTTGCTTTTGCTTCAATTTTCGCAATATTTATTCGATACTTAATCATAATACTTTAAATTTTGGATGAAATGAATAATATGAATTATAATAAAGAGTTTATTCCAGGAATGTCCGAAAATGCAGATTATTATCTTGTTATTCAACTGATAGATAATCCTCGCAAGATGAATAAAGATGGAGAACATTATATCCCAATTGTTTTTCTTGCCGTAATTATAGATTATTACAATACCGAAAAAAATCCCATTAAGACAATACTAAAAATTAGAAAAATAAATGATCTTGATAAATTTCTAAACAAAGAGATAGAAGAATCCTGTTCACCAGAAGAA
>DQAM01000161.1:5524-7600 GCA_003523545.1 Dysgonomonas sp. | reverse complement strand
AGGAGAATATTATACGTAAGTGTCTTTTTTTTCGATGAAATTAAATTTCTTATTTTGTATTGGTATTATTGGAACTTCTTTGCTTTGATCCTATACTCAAAAATGACATATCATTTTTATAAATAAAAATATGTTTTAGTATTAAATTTTTACGTAGAGATTATATTCCTATCTTATTACATTATAGAAAATATCTGTCCTATTAATAATCTTATATTCATCTGTATTATTATATTCTTTATTATTATCTTTCCTTATGCTCCCTATATCAACAAATTCTTTTAGATACTAAAAATATAAGATGGAGTATTATTTATTTTTTCTTTCATAATCTATTTCACATTAAATCAATCATTCAAACACCAATTTAATATCTTTGCAATGTTCTTTGCATCGTCTACTCCCCGATGGTGAGTACCTTCTAACGGAGTATCCAATATATGCAATGCTCCAGCCATACCCACTCGTTTTTTGAGTCCTTTTTTCTCTGCAAAAAGTATCTTAACATTGATATGGTTGTCCGAAAGCGGATACCAGATGCCTCTTTCGCGACATTGCATTTGCAACATCTTTATATCGTAAGCTCCGTAACTGGCCCAGGTGTATTCACTGTATTCGGCACGGAGAATGTCGCATGCTTCCATAAAACTGATACCCTCCTGGTCGAGAAGTTTTTGCGTAATCGTTGTTAGTTCAGTACAAAAGGTACTGACGACCGAAAATTCCGGTTTGATAAGAATACTTCTCGGTTCGAGGATTTCTCCCGAAATAGTATCCAGTAAAGATATTCCTATTTCAATAATTTCACTTTTCTGACCTGCGGGAATTTTGCCTTCCCAGCAAGTAGCTTCCAGGTCTATAATCAAGATTTTTTCTGTTGTTTTCATTTTTTCTTTTTAAATTCTATTAATTCTATCGGAGCACCGTTGTGCAAAATCATCGCAGACCTGACTCCTTCGGAAGGGATACCCGGTTCGGAAATAATTTCAAAATTATGCCTGGCAAATTCCTCGTCGATATCTTCGACTTCAAATGCAATATGAGGTACTGATTTTATTATATCCGCTAGGGGACAATCTTTGTCAAATCTCATCCACTCAATTCCGAATGGACTTGTGTTAAACCCTGATACATAAAATTTCAGGTGAGGCAAGTATCTTTCATCCGGCATCACTTTATCTGTCGGAATTCCCATGTGATGGTATTTCCATCCCCATTCTTCGATTGCCAGGGGCAATTCATTATCTTGTCTTATATATTTTCTATTCATAACAGTTTACATTAAAGATTTTTTTATCACTTTCACCGGATTTCCTCTTTGCAGGCTATTATGCCTGCTCCAGTTCTCCTGCGCTATCCGCATCAGTTGCTCTGTATTCCACGATGCCAGTTTTATCATCAGGCGCTCGGTTGCCAGTTTCTTGTTCTGAACCTGGGAACGCTGGTCGGAAGCTGTGATACTCAATCCCGAAGGAATATGCGTCACCCTGACTGCTGACTCCGTTTTGTTCACATGCTGACCGCCCGGACCCGATGCCCGCAAAGTCTGGTATTCCAGTTCCTTTTCATTGATATCTTTCACATCCGGTACTTCGAACGTATTTACCGCAATAAACCAATTTTTACGCTTATGATATATACGGTAAGGGCTTTGGGCTATCCATTGAACGGTTCCTTCCCATTCGTTTATTATCTCCTCGCACTTATCTCCTTCTATAGAAAGGAGAGCGGAATAGAGAGTGCGGTTGATTTCGCCCGGTTCCCTATCCAGAACCTCCGCATACAAACCAAGCTCTTTTGCCCGTATCAATATCTTTTCCAACACGAGAGCAACAACCCTGCAACATTCGGCAGGTCCCCGGCCCGATGTTATTTGTAAATATAATTTATGGTTCATCGCTTTATTTCTCCCGGAGTAATTTAATAGTTCTCAAAACCTCTTCCCTGTTTTTGGCATCCTTGATGAATTGGGGCAGACGGGCAACCATAGTCATGAGATACAAAGATTGCCTTTCCCTCAAATCAGCTTCCACATAAGCCCTGATTTCCTCCAGATGTTCCCTGTTATATGCCCAG
>DQAM01000161.1:2593-5433 GCA_003523545.1 Dysgonomonas sp. | reverse complement strand
GCCCAGAACAGGTTTCCCCTTATTTCTCCCTGAAGCCATAAAGGGCAATTGAAGAGAGGGTCTCCTTTTAGTCCATTTAATTGTTTTGCCAGAATATATGATGTTATATTAGGTGCATATTCGGCACGAAATTGACAATTGGGACAGGTTACAGTCATTTCCTTAACGGGCTCTTTCAGATTATCCTGTTCAGCAGAAATACTCTTTCCGCAATCAGGGCAATTCCGTTTTACAGTCACCTTATACATTAATTGGTCTGCATATGTTTCCTTGTGCAAACAATTAGGACATTTTAGTTCCGCATTCTGCCGGGTCCAATAACTTCCTGAAAAGGAAACAATAGCTTCTTTCCGACACTTAGGACATTCCACCAAATAATATTTTGCATAATAATAGCCTGTCTGCTTATATCTTTTTTCCATTTTCATTTGCTTTACTTTGATAAATGTAGGCTGTATTTTCCTTCCTATCCAATTCGAAGAACAACAGCCATTCATATTTCTTATCTACAATATAAAATTTCATATTATCCTGTACCGAAGCCAGATAATATAATTCAATCAGCGGGGCTTTCCGGCAATCATACACCTGGAAACGGTTACCCATAGGTGTATCAAGTAAAAAAAACCAATAGTTCACATTATCTTCCAGCTGGTAGAGATAATTCTCCAAATCCAATATACACGTTTCTTTTACCAACTCACAACTTTTTAATAAATCCTTTGGATTATCACTTTGAGTAAAAGTCTGATATGTTGCATTATGGAATTTGTGGATAATTTTTTCTACAATATCACCTCCCGCACGGAACATATCACGGAAAACCGGTGACGGATATTTCTTTTTTATTATATCTAATTTTTCTTGCCAGTACATAACTTTACTCTTTATTCATTCTTACTATACGTGGCATAAATCTGCCATGAATTTCTACCAGTGACTCCTGTGCAGGCATGATACGTTCTATGTCCTTATAAGCCAACGGCATTTCTTCCACACTTCCACCAATCAGGGTTACTCCTTGCTGAGATAGTAATTTTTTCAATGCCGATTGGGTAAATTGTTCCTTTGCCTTTTGGCGGGACATAGCACGCCCTGCTCCATGAGAAGCAGAATCCAGAGACTGCGCATTTCCTTTTCCACAGACGAGGTAACCAGCCGTAGCCATACTTCCCGGAATAAATCCCGCTACACCTTTTCCGGCTGGAGTTGCACCTTTCCTGTGAACTATGGCGTACTCATTCGGAGCGATTTCTTCACGCCATGCAAAATTGTGATGATTGTTCACATTGGCTATCGGTTTCAGTCCGAGTGCTTTTGACAGGTTGATATGAATTCTTTCGTGGCATGCTTTTGCAAAATCTCCTGCCAGGTTCATGCTCATCCAGTATTCTTGTCCGGGCTCTGTATCCAGCCTCAGCCATGCAAAGTGTTGAGCCTCCCGTGGCAATTTGCATACTTCCCGGGCTATCTGGCTGTAATGCCTTGCTATCTCTGCGCCCAACCCACGCGAACCCGAGTGAGAAAGCAATGCCAGATAAGTCCCTGTCGGAAGATTAAGGATATTGTTTTCGGACAACTCTATTTCACCGAACTCAACGAAATGATTTCCACCTCCCGACGTTCCCAATTGCCGGACAACTTTTCCATGCAGTTTCTTCAAAAAAGGAGTAAGTTGAAATTCACCTCTATCCAGAATTTCATGTTCCTGAACGAAAGGAAGTCCGCCATCCATCCCGAAATGAGTATATTCTTTCAACGCTTCTTTTATCTGATGCGAATATCTTTTCAGATAATCGGCTTTTGCATCAAATACCGTCAGGCTCATCCGGCATCCTATATCCACACCTACAGCATAAGGTATGACTGCATTCCTCACGGCCAGCACTCCCCCGATAGGAAGTCCGTATCCGGCATGGGCATCAGGCATCAAAGCTCCGCCAACGGTAACAGCCAATCGCATAGCCAGTTCCATCTGTTGTTTTGCCAGAGTATCGATAAACTTACCGCCGTAAGTTTTATAAGGCAACGGCTCGTCCGATAATTCATATACCGTAAATTGTTTGTCTGCAATTGTCGGTGAAAAATGTTCTGCCAGCTTACCCCATATTTCCGATTCTTTGTATTTATCTGGATATTGCAACAAGTCGCTTAANNGTCGATATAACCTGCTCTTTCGTATCGTGTTTGCAATATTTGCTAATGATATTGATAGCCAGACTCCTCGCTACACTATTTGTATATCCTATTTTACTTAATTCTTTTAAACGTATATTCATTGTATTTCTTCTTCGTACTGTTCTTTTATTCGATGCAGAGGTATATCTTTAAGACTATTGTATTTGTACTTTTTGCGGTCTTCTTTCTCATTTATTACTTTTTTCCATGAGTATGTATATCCTCCGCGCATCTTTACTAATCTTTTTCTGTTTTCGATTTTATCTAGAAAATCACTTAAATCACTATGATACTGCTCCAATTCAAAATCTTTTATCTGAATCTGCGTTATCATATTCGGCATAATGCGCAATCTAAAACGCCAGGGTTCGATGAATACATATTTTACCTGAAAGGATTTACTGGGTAAATGATAGTACTCGACCCTATAGAAGAAACGCTTCTCTTCTTCCGTAAATTTGTCCATATTATGAAAAATCCAGTTATCAGGTGTTTGCAATACCTGTTCGTTATTTTTTCTGTATTTCCATTTACTGATTCTGCGTTTTTTCTCTTTAAATGTCTTATGCGGACTATACCTTATAGTATTTATCTTATCTAATATTCCCTGGTAAAAATCAGCATATTTACTGTATTTTGTTTCCTCCGTAAGAACAAATAAC
>DQAM01000161.1:305-2495 GCA_003523545.1 Dysgonomonas sp. | reverse complement strand
CTCCGTAAGAACAAATAATCTTTTGTATCCTCTTTGGACAGGCGGTTTTAATTCCTCGTATCCTAAATCTCTGATTTGATTCCAAATAAGGGTACATTTCTTATCCATCTGTCGTAGTCTTTTATCATACGCAGTACGTATGCGCCTGATTTTCCAACGACGACCGGGTAGATTATTCTGTTCAATGAGGCCTTTCTCATTAGACGAATAGCCCATGATAATCATTTTGAAGATACAGCGCAGTCATAAGGATATAATAATCCTTTCGAGACTGATATATCTCATTAAAAAATTTGATGAGTTTGATTGTGAAACTAACCAGCTATCTTCTCTATGCAGCCATTATCCGGAAGATATGCGTATTTTTCTGCTGTCAGATTTACCTTCCCGGTAAACCCAATTAGTTTCTAAGTGTTTATTTTATTTCTTGATCAACATAATTGTACCCTTTCTCTATGATTTTAAGGGTTAGTAATTGTTATTTTAGGTGCAAATATATAAAAGATTATAAAAATTAACAAATTTTCAGAGAAAAAAGATATTAGATTTTTTTTAAAAAAATATTTACTTGTATAAAGTACTATAAATATTATAATGATAAAGCTTTATTCTCTTCTCTAACTCTGATATAGAGTACCAATGCATTAAGTATGCTGAATATAATAGCAGTATAATACAAATTAAAAATGAGAGGAATGATAGCAATCTCGGCAATGACTATTATATAGTTGGGATGTTTTATAAATTTATAAGGCCCTTTTTTTACCAGTGGATAACCGGTAATGCGAAAAATCTTCGTGTTCCAGAATTTTCCTAACGAGAAGATTACCCATGCCTTGAAAGCCAGTAGTAAGAAATAAAGTATAAGCAACGGGACACTGTAATATCCTGTGGAAGCAAAATAGTATTCTGTAATAAGCGAAATGAAAAATAGCACATGCAGTATAACTATAATTGGGTAATGCTTTTTTCCGTATTCTACGGCTCCATGCTGCAACATCCATTTTTCGTTTCGGCGTGCCAGTAGTAATTCACCCAATCGCAGCAGAATCAAAAAACCGATAAAAATCGTGAATATCATACGCTTTTTATTTCATTTCCAGTAATACCATTTCACTCGAAAAACCGGGGCCCATCGACATCATCAGGCCATACCCTTTATTGTATTCCCCGGTAAAAAAACGTTCCAAAACATACAGCACTGTTGAGCTGGACATATTACCGTATTCCCGCATTACTTCCCGTGATGTTTGGAGAAAATCTCCCTCAGCTCTAAGTGCTTCTTCGTAGGCACCTAAAACTTTCTTTCCACCCGGATGGAAAATATAGTTTTTTATATCAGGAATATTTAGTTCATACTTTAGTAGAAAGTCGGTTACATCGTTTCTTACATTACCGGCAATCAAATCAGGTATACCGGAAGAAAACAACACCTTAAAGCCTCTATCAGTGAAGTTCCACCCCATGATATCCAATGTATCATAGTAGAGTTTACTGCCGGAAGCGACAAAATTAATCTTCTTGGCCGTATTAAAATCATAGTTATCACCGGCAATCAGACAAGCTGCCACCCCATCGGCAAACAAACTCGAACCGATGAAATTACTTTTACTGTAATCATTACGTAAAAATGTAAGTGAACACAGTTCAACCGCAACAAGCAATACAACTGCTTTCGCATTCGCTTTAGCCAGTGTACATGCTTTAGAAAACCCAGATACCCCTCCCCCGCAACCCAAGCCAAAGATAGACATACGGTTAGTGTGCGGATTAAGTCTCATTTTGTTGATAATTAGAGCATCCAGACTAGGTGTAGCTAGTCCCGTAGTAGAAATAAATACAATATCGGTTATATCATTTTTAGGAATACCTGATAATGCTACACACTTTTCTATTGCTTCAATGGAATATTCAAGTGCCAGCCTTATAAATTCATGGTTCTGCTCTTCAAAAGTATGTTCCTGCAAATAATAATCGAGTGGTTTACACAAATTACGGGTTAGAATCTGTGTATTATCAAATACCGGCATCATCCTTCGTATATCAGTAAAAGAAGATGCAAATATATTTCCGGCAAGTTCTTTTACCGTTTGCTGGGAAGTTTTATAAGGGAAATCTATTTTAGAAACAGCAGCTAATGAAGGCATCGTTGTCTTGATTTTCATTCATACAGATTATTGATTAACAGCA
>DQAM01000161.1:0-176 GCA_003523545.1 Dysgonomonas sp. | reverse complement strand
AAACCTTTTTCAATAACTGACTTATAACAACTTATATCTCTCTATTGTTTAGATATCTCCAATTCTTCTTCCTTCGCTAAAAATATTCCCATAAACATATCATCAAACTCATTTCTTCCAATATAGCTTTCATTACTGTTTTGTAACAATTCTTATTGATAGTATTTAAATAGTAT
>DQAM01000165.1 GCA_003523545.1 Dysgonomonas sp. | reverse complement strand
TGCGCACTTATTGTATTTATCTCACAGCTTATCCGTATCGTTTACGTACCTGAGGCCTTAGAACAAGACGGATGGAAATGGATTCTGGCAGTAATAGGCCTTTTCTTTTTGTTGCACTTTGTGAACAAATCGAATGCCCAGAAAGAATTTAAACGGAACAAGAAACTTCATGAAAGCCATGTGTATCTTATAAGTGAAGACTCGATACATATAAAAGGAGGGCCTTTCAATACCATCTTCCAGTGGGATAAGCTTTATAATGTTACGGAAAGTAAAAACAGCTTCTTCATCTGGCTAAACAAAAAATCAGCGCAGATTATCCCTAAAAGAGACATGACCGAATACGAGATAAAAAGAGTACAGGAGATAAAAAAGAGCTGGTTTGGAAAATAATTTATCTTAATTGGTTGCCGAAAATATTTCGATAGTGCCATTTTCTTGTTTATACCGTAAGTCTAGTGCCATACAAACGAGTTCGACCATCGATATTGTTTCTTTATTGTCAAATGTCCCGGTTAGCAACCGCCCGTTCAGCTCCGGATCCAGGACGACTTTCACACTATCCGAAGCGCTGTTAATTATCCGGACGATATTTTCCAGTCTTTCATCCTTAAAGTAAAGATTGCCGGAATATTTATCAAACTGCTGTATATCAAACTCGATTAAAGATTCTATTGTATTGTTATCTATGCGCACACTCTTACCCGCTTCTACGATTTTGCGGCTTCCGTCTTTTTTATTTGTCACACGCACTGCACCCCGCAAAACAGACAGAGAGAAAGGTGCTCCTTCTCTATTTACAACATTGAAAGCTGTTCCTAAAACCTCTATCTGCACTCTTTCAGTTTCTATTACAAAAGGCTTGGTATCCTGCTTACTTATATCAAAGAATGCCTCCCCGTCGAGCCTGACCTCTCGCTTAAAATCCTCGAAATGCTCTGGAAAAGATAACGAAGCCGCTTCTGTAAGGTATACGAGAGAACCATCTTCAAGCGTAGTTACGAGGTTGATCGGAGAATCGTTGGTTATAGACGAATAATGCTGTGAATCGGATTTACGGGAATCAGAAATAACCGCTATAAGAATCGTACTTAAGCACAAAATTATTATTGCCGATGCCCACCGGTAGAGGTTTATATTCCTTTTTTTCAGAGAAACGGTTTTATCCTTTACCGGCAATAAACCATCTTTTTCCAGGCGCCTGAACAAATTATCCCAAGCCTGATCTACTCTTTCTGTATTTTTTTTATTTATCATAACAATATTTTATCATACCGGTCTATACTATCTCTGAGAGCGTGTAATGCTTTTGTTATTTCGGCTTCAACAGTTTTTACCGATATCGAGAATATTTCAGCAATTTCCGAATATTTTTTCTTTTCTAAGCGGTGCATCCTGAATATATTGCGCCTGCGTTCGGGCATCGCATCCAATGTATTTTCTATCAAAAGTTCCAATTCTTTATACTCGAGTTTCCCTTCCGGATTTTCATCTTTATCTTTATCGTAAGCATAAACATTCTTTCTCAATTCATATTCTTTATGCTTATCCTGCACCTGCCGATGTTCGCAATATTGAAGAGCACGGTTCCTTACCGATCTGTACATATAGCTTTTAATGGAGATCACAATTTTGAGCTGAAGCCTGTCCTTCCACAATACGTAAAATAAATCCTGGATTATTTCTTCCGATATATCCATACGGTTTGTTATTGTAGTTGCATAAAGACAAAGAGGGGTATAATACTTCCGAAAGAGCTTTTCGAAAGTATCGATATCTCCCTCCTTAATCTTTTTTAATACGAACAAATCGTGAAGCATAATCTCACCAAGTCAACATGAGTCAATTTAAACTAAAACCATCAAAAATATCTAATTACTTAATTGCGCTGCTTTCTTAGCTTATTTACCGCAGATTCCAACGATTCGGTAGGCTCGATTATATTAAAATCTCCCCAAAAATCCTCGTCGTAAAAGCTCTCTACCTTATCTACCAGAGTCTGGGTATACCGGAACTCATCCTTGCGGGATATTTTATGGATATTATCTTCGCGGGAATCAGTCACGACCATTTCCGATACGATAGTATATCCGGTCGAGAATATCCACTTCTTTTTCCAGTCGCACTTGAAGCGTACTTCATTCCTTATATAATTGAGGTAGCTTTTACCACCCCTGGGTTTATAAGTTACGAGGAATGCTACTTCTTCCGGTTTGAACTGGAGTTTGTAAGGTTTTTTGCGCAGTATTGCCTGTGTCACTTTATTCTTGTTATCCATACTCAGGCTGTATTCGGCCCTCGAGACTGTCAAATCCTGCCTGTCGATATACAATTTCCCTACGTACAATGCATACGGCATCACCACCTGAGGCTTAAATTTGATGACATAATGCGGGCGTTCGTTGATCATTACTACATCGTCTATCTCAAACTTATAGAAATGCAATGTCTGACGATCGAGCATAACATCCGGATTTTTCACTATATCCGCATAATTAGATAAGGTGGGACCACCTTGGAATTTAACAGCCAGAGTATCACTGGGCTTAATACTCATCAACTGGCGGCCCTTGTATATCTGAACACGGTCATGATCGATCCCCTGCATTGTATAAGGTGTCTTATAGATATCTATAATCGCCTCCGATATATTTATATAATTACGCCTTTTACGTATTGTTTCCCTATA
>DQAM01000535.1 GCA_003523545.1 Dysgonomonas sp. | reverse complement strand
AATTCGGATTCACAATGAAAAAATTTTTAGCATACTTTTTATACACGCTATTGCTCTGTGCAATAGTCTGTGCCTGTTCTGACGACTTGGATATTCGTCAGGATTACACATTTGATTTGGTTACTATGCCAGTTCAGAAAAAAATCATTCAGGGAGAAACGGCGGAAATCCGCTGCAACCTGGTGAAAGAGGGTGAATATGAAAATGCCCGTTTCTTCATCAGGTATTTTCAGCCGGACGGTGTCGGCGAGCTGCGGATGGATGACGGAACGGTTTTTAAACCAAATGATCTTTATCCACTGAATAAAACGACTTTCAGGCTGTATTACACTTCTCACAGTACCGACCAGCAGGTAATCGACGTGTACATTGAAGATAATTTTGGTCAGATAGTTCAGAAAACATTTTCTTTTCAGAATGATAAAGGGGACGATGAACCGGAGGAAGAAGAACCATACATACGGTACTCGAAAATTAAATATAACCCTTAGCAAATGGTATTTAAAGGAAAAACGCCCGAATTGCTACGGGCGTTTTTTCCTGCTATTAATTTGATATAGACCATGAAATATATATTAGTATTTATATCCGCTTTTCTGTTTCTGCCGGCATCAGCGAATTGCCAGGGGAAAACGCTTTTTTATAATAAAGCGGATATTGAGATATTGACTGAAAATATTTATACGGTCAACGAGTTCAGGCAGATGGTTGATTCGTTACTACTATCCGTGAATGAAATAACCGATTATCCTGTACTATTTCCTGTCATAAGTCCTCGCATTTCATCAGGATATGGAAGACGAAAGCATCCTATCCATAAAGTTCAAAAATTCCACAGGGGGATTGATTTTTCGGAAGTAAAAGGAACTCCTGTGTATGCCACAGGAAACGGTTTTGTGACACGAAAAGGATACGATACCGGCTATGGCTATTTTTTGGAGATTCAGCACTCAGGCGGCTTCCGTTCCTTTTATGCCCATTTAAGCAAGACGATGGTAAACAAAGGAGATTCGGTAAAGATTGGCTATCAGATTGCCTGCGTGAGTAACAGTGGAAAAGTTACAGGAAGCCATTTGCATTATGAAGTGAGGAAAGGTAAATTATTCCTTAATCCGCTCGACTGGTGTTTGTGCCTGTATGGTGTACTAAAAGCCCGTGAGCTTATAGATGTTCAACTTAACAAAACTGTGTAATGAAACCCCAAGAAAAAGAAGATATACTCTTCGTACAAGATAAAAGATACAGTCATCTGTTTTCAACTTTACCGGAGCATAGGAGAACTTATAATGTTTCCTGGCAAGCAGTTGAAACATATCCTCCTAATCTCGCTTTTGTTCCTTTTCAGCACATGGATGATGCGATGTTAAAAATGGCTGCTGCAAAAGATGGTTTTGCCATTGAAAATGCCTTCCCAAGCAAACTGAGCGATGAAATTTACTCCATTGCCGTAAATCAGAACGGAGGTGTTTTGGAACTGGTGCCGGAAGACAAAAGAACACCTGAACTGTGTATGGATGCTATTAAGAATAATGGGTTTGCCTTAGAATTTGTTCCCGAAGAATTTAAAACAAAAGAATTGTGCCGGTTAGCATACATGAATGCAAATGATCTGGGCGGTGAAAATCATCAGGTTCTTGCTTATATTCCTCATTCGGATATATGTTTCGAGGGATTGAAATATTTTGAGAACTCGATGGCAACTCCCTTCGAGATTTTCGGTAATATAAACCCTAAGCTTATGACGGAGGAAATGGCTATGTATGCGGTAAAGCTGGATTCTGTTACAATTAATTTAGTTCCGGACGAATTGAAAACGACAGAAATGTATTTAGAAGCCGTCAAACAGGATGGGATGGCTTTGTACAATATACCGGAACAACACCGCACGAAAGAAATTACAGAAACCGCCATTGATTCAAATTACCATAGTTTAAGACTGCTACCGGAGGAACAGAGAACATCTGAACTTTGTATGCGTGCATTAGATAATCATCCATTTGCTATTCAATACTTTCCTGCCGATAAACTTACGCACGAAGCCTGTGAGAAAGCCTTAAAAGAGGCAAAACATCCCCGAATATTGTTATTCATACCATTCCCGGATTTACATAATAAGGTTTTAAATGAGAAGTGTTTCGACTATTCTACCAGCCGTGAATTTTTGGAATATATGAATCCTGAATATATGGAGCAAAGCACGGCAAATAAGATTTTTGAGAAACAGCCGGAACTATTTTACAATATACCTGATAAATTTAAAACGAAGGAATTATGTGAAACAGCTTTAAAAAAAGACGGTTATTATCTTAAACTTATCCCTGAAGACAAAAAGACCGTTGAGATGTGTAAGCTGGCTATCGAAAACTGTCCTTATGCGATACCCTATATTTTGAATGAAATGAAAGGGGAAAAACATTATCTGAAAATGGTAAAGGATAATCCGGTAAATCTGAGAGGGATTCCCGATGAAGACAAAACCTATGAGATGTGTAAAAATGCGCTGGATAATACTTTTGGAAAAAATATAAATGATCTGTCTGTGGTAAGTGGCGTAAACGAACCATCTCTGTTATTAGAAGTTTTTAAAGCACATGATTCTGCCGAAAAAACGGACTTTCTTTTGGATATTGTCAGTAAAACAATGATTACTCCCGAAATTGCTTTGGAAGCCATGAAAAAAGATAGTTCCATTCTATTTAAAATACCACAGGAGAGTATCACTGCTGAAGTTGCAGAATTAGCAGTAAAAAGTACACCTCATGTTTTACAATCGGTACCTGTTGATTTGCGAACTCCCGACCTTATTCTTTACACGATGAAAGCCATTCCTCAGTATAATATCTATATTCCGGACGAAATACAAAAAGGAGAAAATATTTTCTCTGCACATAAAAGAATCGAAGCAATCATAAACAAACCGCTTTCTTATGATGAACATAAAAAATTATATCAAGGAGAAAGCATCCGGGTTAATGATGTGAATACGCCTAAAGGAATGGTTAAAAACGGGGAATTACGATTTGATAAACAGAACGGTAAACTCAATATTAAATCTGTTACGGCTCATGATAAGGCATTGAATCAAGATAAACAAATAGATAAAAGCCGCAAGCCTCCCAAAAAAGGCAACGGAATGAAATTTTAAAAGGATTTATTTATGAAAGTGATTGAAGACAACCTTTTTGCCGGAGAAAGGATATGCTACCGAGCAAGAATACATATTTTCCTGTTCCTGCAACCCGCCATATTACTGGGCATCGGTTGCTTGTGCTATTTTGACGAAGTGAGAATAACTCAGTATTTAGGACTTACGCTTCTCTTCCTGGGATTAGTGTCACTGGTGCAACGTATTTTTGTGAAAGTAGGCTCTGTATATGCTGTGACGAATAAAAGAGTAATTATAAAAACAGGAGTAATCAGCCGTCGGACAGTAGATCTGGTGCTTGCCAAGTGTGAGGATATTCAGGTAACTCAGGATATTTTAGGACGCATCTTCGGATATGGTACTCTTGTGGTAACTACCGGAGGGGCAACGAACTGTTACTATTTTGTAGCCAAACCGTTTCGCTTTAAGAAGTCTATAAACGAACAGATACAGTAAAAGACAATCCGAAGCCCATGTATGACTTCGGATTGTTTTTATAAAGGCTTTTTGTTACTTTTTCTTCCCGTCAGCCTGTGGAAGTCATGGAAAAAGTAACGGGCGGATGTCCGCCCGATTATAATTACTTTTTAATATCTGATTCCGACACATACCAACTATCTGTATATTGGTCACCCAGCAGATTAAATGTTCCAGATATTCCGCACTGATTGGCGTATTGCTTTGCATCGAGTATCGTGTCGAACTCTCCCAATTTCTTCAAGCCTACATAGAGTTTATACATCTTCTTCCGCTTGTTCAGCCATTCATCCCTGCGTTCCCTGCACTCTTCCAGCGATAGTGCAACTGTTGAGAACAGTTCCCCGTCCGTATGCCTGTAATCGTATTGGTAGAATGTTTGCCGTGGGCGGTGGGCAGGTCGGAATGTGGTATAGTTTTCTTTTCCTTGTTCGCATACGGAACAGCCGTTGTGATTGATTGAATTTGTTTTCATATCTGTTGTTTTATTCGGTTATAAAATCATGGTTTAATAATTGGTCTTCTATATCATCGTATAGGCTGTTGAACCTATCCTGATACTTTTCTTTATATGTTCCCTGATTTGTACACATATCCTCACGGGAGATTTTAAATTCTTCTTCGAGCCGTATATCTGCCATTTCGCAGATAATCTCCATTAACAGGCTGTTGGCATCGTCTTCGCCTTGGCTCGTTTTACCTATCCTATATTGATAATATTCATACAGGCTTACCCTATCTGAATAGGATAACTTCTGCCAAAAATCAACTTGTTTGGCTTTTGAATTACTACCCGAAAACAGGTTCTTGATTTCATTGGTGGCGTTCTTCCACCATTGGTCTGCCTGTTGGAAGTCCATCAGGTTGATAATGGTTTTTCTCTGTGCAGTTGCTCTTTTCACGGTGTAATATGTACCGCCTTTGTTCTCTCCGTCAAAGTAGGCAATCAGGATGTCGGCGTTATCGACCAGATAATCGTTACGGCGGTGGAAGCATCCCTGATAATAGCGTTCTGAAATATATACCGTTTTATCGCTTCTTTCCATTATGGCATCGTATCGGGTTTTATCTTCATTGGTAAACCTGTTTGCCTGACCGATGAACGGAACAACGCATATCAACTGAATGTCTTTGTGAAAGGTTTTGAGCCTTAACACGGCTTCTGCTGTAATGAGGTCAAAACCTTGCGCCATGCCTGTCATATATACCCTGTAACCATGCTTGTAATAAGCCGATATGAGCCGTTCTAAATGGCTGGCAAGTATTTCACTATCCATTGTGATACGGTTGCTTCTGTGTCCTGTAAAGGCTATTGTTTTTGAATTAGTTGCTTTCATGTTCTTGGGTGTTGCGGGTGGATTGCTCCACCCTGATTAATATTAGTTATGCTGCTAATCTTTTTTGAATTAATGGTATATTGTTCTCTACAAGTTGGAGGATTTGGTCGTGGTACTCGGTGTTGCTGTTGCATACGCCACGGCTCTGTATGACCTTTAATTTTGATAGGGAGATTTCAATGGTTTCTAACTTCTTATCATTTATGTAAGCAGACAGGATAAGGGAATCTGTTTTTGAATGGTAACTGCCGACACAATGGTGCATCAGTTTACCCTCCAATAAAATTTCCTCGATGCTTTCAAGTACCCGTACATGGATAAGTCCATCGGTAAACATCAGTCCGAAAAACTTGGCTTTTGCCTGTCGGAAGCCTTCTTCCTTTTCCCGTAATTTTTGCATTTCTTTCTCGGCATCGGCTTTCGCTTTCTTGGTCATATAGCGGTCATGCTCTTTTTTGAGGTTGGACGGGCAAACGTATTTAGCGTTATGCAGGTCTTTTCCAAACATCCGCAGGTAGTGGATATAGTCAAACCACAGGCTTGCATCTTTTATCTGATAGCCGTTGCGGATACAGATGCGGATAGATGCCCAGTAATCATCTAATTTCCTGCTCGTATCTGTTAACAAGGATTGGAAAAGGTCTGTCTGTCCTGTTTTCAATAGGGTTTCCATTCTGCAGTCCTTTAATAATGCTTTATACACATTCATAGGTTTATGGGTGAACAGGTGTTTTTTAATGCCTGTTCTTTTGAGTTCGGGTATGAGTTTTTGACGGGGGTAAATCTCTCCCGTGTATATCTGGTCATATACATTCAGGCAAAATTTGTTATTACTGCTTTCGCTACGCAGTTCCAAAGGAGTATGAAATATCCATGAATCAACGTAACAGTTGCCCATTGTCTGCCGAAGACGTGCAAAGGTGCAGTGATTGCCATTGGGAGCAATCCATCGTTGCATGACCTCTGAATAGTCATATTTCGCCACTTCCCCGACTTTTGCAGAATACAAGAGCATAACCGACCGCAAAACCTGATAGCCCTTGTGTGCGGTGATGATGGTCATATAATAGCGGTTGTAGAATTTCCGCTTCTTGGTGGTTTCTACCTTTAGTTTGGTATTGCAGTTCGGGCAGTTGCAATCCGTCAGGATGGAAACTAAATACCCTGCACCCTGCCATGAGTGACCGCAATCTGTGCAAGTGATTATACCTTTTTCGGTGCGGTGTCCGATTATCTCCATTGCATTTTTATATCCCCATTCAATCTGCGTATTGGTTACGGGTGGCAGGGATTTTCTTGCTTCAACTACTGCTTTTTGGAATTTATTCTGCGGTTTCATTGGATTGAATTTTTAGAAGTCGAAAAGACTTGGTTGTGGATTCAGTTGTACTTTCTTTGACTTTTTTACAGGCTGTTTCATCTTGTTATAGGCTTCATTCTGCAACTTCCTGATAGCTTCCTGACGTGCTTCGGCTTTTTCTTCTTCGGTAAGTTGCACCACATGATTGACTACTATACGAGAGTTCATTGCCTTGCCTACCTCGATGTTGTCTTCATCGTAATAGTGTACCGCCATAGAATATATTTCCTCGTCAGCAAAGCCGTTGCAACCGCTTTTCTTTACGGTATTGAGAATGTACGTTACACAATCGTCTATATTCTTTTCGGGTTTGCTGTACTGAAAAGAAAACAATACATCGCTTTCTGCCCGTTGGTCTAAATATGCCTTTATCGTATTTTTGAAATGATTAGAACCTTTCATAATGCTGTGATTTTATTGTTGATTATTTGCTACCCATTGCCCTTTTTGGTCATCAAACCAAATTTTGTCGTAATATTGAATGGTAACCTTTGGTTTCTTTCGGGAGTTGACAAATGTTTCCGTTTGGCTCACTTTCCACCCTCTTGCGGTTTCTGCGAGGATGATGCAGGACAGGTTCTTACTATACCTGTGTATAAACTTCATATTTATATTTACTGTCATTGCGATTGTTATTGTGGGGCAGGGTTACTGCCCCGTGTTAATACTTAGTTTAAGCCGAAATAGTAGGCTAACCGCTGTTCTTTAGACTTGGGAAATATCCACCCTGCGATTTTCTCCCCGTTGATGGTTAATCGGCTGTTGAATCGTCCTCCCATCGCTTTTAGTTCGTCTTTTATGGCTTTGGTTTCCCCGAATACGGCAACCGCTTTGGCAGAATATTCGACCATAGTACAGCCGTTTTTCCCTGCTTCGGGGTTTTCTGTTGGGGGTGGTGTCGGCTTATTATCCGACTTGCTCAGGTGTATGTTATCTTCTCTCCCTGCGATGTAGGAAAATGCTTCAATGGTGCGGTTACGCTCATATACGGGTACTTTTTCAATTATCCACCCGTGGTATTTGCTTTCGCCTAAATAGTATCCGTCCCCCATGCTGTACTTTTCCCGATGTTCGTAATCTTCGTTAAACTCGGCTAAGTAGGTGGTTTCATCGAAGTTGGAAGCGTGTTTCCGCATTTCAGAGAATAAGTGGAAAAAACGGTAAA
>DQAM01000533.1:1988-3131 GCA_003523545.1 Dysgonomonas sp. | reverse complement strand
TTGCTTCTTCTGCATAAAACTTCATTGCATTTCTCAAAATTTGCTTCTTATTATCATCAGCTAAAATAGATGTTATTGTGTATTTATTCTCAATGTATGGCAGAATAATTTCATCAACAATAGCTAAATCTAGGTTTTTACCTCCAAGGTAATTATCTCCCTCGGTATCAGCAACTTTCATAATTCCATCTTCAACTTTGAGTAAAGCAGCATCAAAAGTTCCACCTCCAAAGTCAAAAACCAACCAAAAACCATCTTTCTTTTTACTATCCAGGCCATATGCCATTGCAGCAGCCACAGGCTCTTGCAATACTTCTGTGTGTTCAAAACCCGCAAGTTTTGCAGCTCGCCTAGTTGCATCTATCTGATTATTTTTGAATGCAGCAGGAACTGTTATGACAACCGCATTGATGTTTTCATCTTTTATAAATGACTTCAGAGCCTTTAAAACTTCTGCAGATAATTCTTCCGAGGCTAACTCTTTTCCTAAATTGGAACTCGGATATTTTTTATCCGTTCCCATTGTGCGTTTAAACTCAATGAAAGCATTCGTATCATCTTCCCAATTTTTCATTGCGCTCAACTTATCTCTTTTCAGGGCATTATATGCCCCTTGACCAATCATTATTGCTTTTTTCTTGTTTACATAAAAACAAGAAGGCATTGTATCAGCTTGAATATCTGTCTTCTTTATGATTGCATCTCCATTTTCCATGCGGGAAATGGCTGAATTTGTTGTACCTAAGTCGATACCGTAATCTATTTTCGTTCTTGCCATACTATATATTATTTCCTTATAATTCTCCTACACTTACTTCAATCTGAGCTGGTTGTATCATTTTCCCATTAAAGTTTACTTGTGGTTTTATGATTCTAGTAATAATTTGTTTACCTTTCTCCAAATCTTCCGAAGGAATAAAGTTTGCCACAACCTTCATTCCTTCATTATATTCTTTACCTAGCATTTCAACTAGTTCATAACCATTAGCAGCAAAGTTGTCTTGAATTCGTTTTACAGATGCAGACAATTGCTTTAAACCTTTTGTATTCGAGTCCATTTGATTTAGATTTTTCTGAATTCGCACAATTTCATCTGCAACCTTCAATGCTAAAGAATGATCAATTTCATTGCTTGAACCTGTT
>DQAM01000533.1:0-1853 GCA_003523545.1 Dysgonomonas sp. | reverse complement strand
TTGCTTGAACCTGTAGGGGTAACCTGTTTTTCTTCCTGCACCAGTTTTAATTGAGTATTTAACACGTCAATTAATTTGTTATCAAGCTTCAGTCCTTCCTCCTCCAAAATTTGTTTTGTATTCCTAATCTGTCCTTCTATGTTAACTTGGTTTGACTTAATTCGTTTTTTTAAGAAAATATACATTATTGCACCAAGTAAAAGAATGAATAAGGTGGCAATAATCCAGTACAGCCGATTTTGGGTTAAATCTTTACCTAATTTAGACATTCCGTCTTTTGTAACTGTTTCAGTTTGTTCTATTTTTATGCTTAAATCAGTTGCTATTGTACCAATGTCCTTCTTGTTTTTTTCTATTCGTTCGTTTATAGTATCTGCCTTTAAAATTAAAGCATTGTAATTATCACCTATCTTATTTATAGAAGAGGATTGTTCTCTAATTGTTTTTTCTTGGCTACTTATCTTATTATTAAGAATTTCTATCTCCTTACTCTGTTTTTCTAAAGAATTTTTCAAGGCAGAAATACTATCAGATTGTATTACAGCAAATAGATTTAGAGTCCCGAAAAGAATGCTAATCAAAAGTATTATTCGTTTCATGCTTGTTGTTTTTAACTTGAGAATATTGATATTAAAAAGATAATTATACCTATTACGATAGCAATCATACAGCCCGGATTCTCTTCTGCCCATTTTTTTTGAGGTTGTTGATAGGAACCGCTCGTAGTATTTGTGCTATTTGGTCGTGGCGTACTTATTGGCCTTGATAGAGGATTCGTACTTATAGACTTCCAATAACATAAGTATATCACTTGATTCTTTTGCGAGTAATTTAATTTGCTGAAGAGGAAATCAACTAAAGACTTATACTCATTTATCTTAGTTTCTTTTTCGGACTGTTTGATTTTTCCAATATATTCTGGGAGGATTGCCTGCTTTATTAAATCTACAACTTTATCCCAGGCTAGAGCCTTTCTCTTCATTTCTTCAACTTTATTCCAATTTATAGATACATTCAGTTTGGGGATTCTTATAGGTGCTTGCCCTCCAAAACCAGGAATAATGTCATATTGCAATTCTTCTACTTGTTTGTCAATTTGCCTACATGCCTGTTCGTATGCTTCTTTTATAGATTTTAATAATTCAACAGCTTGATTAAGTTCTTGCTCCCTCATTTCTTCAAGCGTATTGATATTGTCCTTAATCCGGTCTTTTGTGATTTTATTTGCAGCAATTCCGTTTGCTAATTTTGCAAGCTTCATCGCATCTTCAAGATAGTTATTACCTTTTTTCTGTGCTTGGCTTTCGTTAAAATAATCTATAGAACATTGCAATATTTCTTTTGCGACATTGTCAGCAAGCATTTTATATTGAAGATTTGTCGCTCCTAAAATAGACTTTAACTGCGCCAGTTCCTTTTTTGTATTCTTTTGTAAATCTACGCCGAACTGGAGCGCATTGCTTTTGTTTTTTGTTCGTTTATTTTTTGCCTGCTCAATTTGAGCTTCTATTTTATGAATAGGCTCTTCTGTGAACTTTTGGGAAATATATTTTTGTGTTATGCCATTACAATCGCTGAACAAATATATTGTGTCGGCAGTCGAATGCTTGCTTTTGAACTGCGTTAATAATTCATCAATAAATTTTTCAGTTTGTTTGTTTATATCAATAGTAAAAGTCTCATCAGCAACCACATTAACGAAATTCTTAAAACTTTCCGCTTCAATTAATCTAGTTATAGCACGAACCCCTTGTTTCTGTTTTTCCTTAGACTCATCTAATAAATAAAGTGTTCCGATATTATTGAAAGCTGAGAAATTCTTAGAGTTGACTTCTTTTCCTTCTGTCAACTTT
>DQAM01000460.1 GCA_003523545.1 Dysgonomonas sp. | reverse complement strand
TAGATTTTAATGAAATGAATATTTTATACCTTATTTCTTAACCTGATTAACAAAAACTTTTGCCGGTTTGAAAGAAGGGATATTATGTTCGGGGATAATGATTGTCGTATTTTTCGAAATATTACGTGCTGTTTTCTGAGCGCGTTTTTTTACGATAAAACTACCGAAGCCTCTTAAATATACATTTTCATCTTTGCTCAAAGAATCTTTTACGACCTCCATGAAAGATTCAACGGTTGCTAGTACTGTGGCTTTATCTATACCGGTGTTTTTTGCAATTTCGTTAACGATATCTGCTTTAGTCATCTCTGTATTTTCTTTTAATTATTAAATTACTAATTTTTTGGTCTGCAAATATATAGCTTTTTTGCTTCCTTTAAAAATAATGAAAGTCATTTTTTATTAAAAATCGTATTATTTTATACTAATCCTATTTTTAATTTATCTTTGTGCGTCTTTTTCAGAGAGTTATAATCATGTTAAAATGACACTAAAGCGATAATTTATAGAAAAAATGAATGAGGATTATTCTTATATAAACAAAAAAATAGTTGAATGGTATCTTTTGAATAAGAGGGATTTACCCTGGCGTAATACTAAAGATGCTTATCATATATGGATATCGGAGATCATATTGCAGCAGACGCGGGTAGCACAGGGATACGACTATTATCTGAGGTTTATAAAACGGTTTCCGGATGTGAAACAGCTGGCCGAAGCCGATGAGGACGATGTGATGAAATTGTGGCAGGGACTGGGTTATTACAGCAGGGCCAGGAATCTCCATGCTGCGGCAAAAAAGATTATGTCCGCCTTTGCCGGTGTTTTTCCATCTTCTTATAAAGACATATTGTCACTCAAAGGCATCGGGGAATATACGGCTGCGGCAATTGCTTCATTTTCTTTCGGGCTGCCTCATGCCGTGGTCGACGGGAACGTATACAGGGTCTTGTCCCGCTTGTTCGGCGCAGCTTATCCGATAGACTCTACGCAGGGGAAGAAATATTTTGCAGAATTGGCAGATAAATTGATGGATAAAGATGAGCCCGGTCTGTATAATCAGGCGGTTATGGAATTCGGCGCATTGCAATGCGTGCCTGTTTCTCCACGTTGCGATATCTGCCCTTTATCGGATGTTTGCATAGCTTATGCTCAGAGTGCCGTGGACAAATACCCGGTAAAACAAGGGAAGGCAAAAACCAAAGAAAGGTTCTTCAATTATCTGGATATTCGTTGCGGACGGTTTCTTTTTTTACAAAAAAGAGTTGGGAATGATATCTGGAAAAACCTGTATGAACTTCCTTTAATTGAAACTGAGGCGGCTATATCAATTGAAGAACTGATGAAAACTGAGGCTTTCGGTAATATGTTTGAAGGTGCGGGAAGACTTACTTTTAAATCTACTGAAATCCGTTTGAAGCATATCTTGTCGCACCGTATTATATATGCAAGGTTTTACCGTATAGAGGTAGAGAAGGATGAAAATCTGAGTAAAAATTATATCCGGGTAGAGGGATCGGATATGGATAAATATGCTGTATCTCGTCTGGTGCATAAATATTTTGAAGTAACAGAAAACTCATTGCTATAAATATTTTAATAGATAATGCGCCTTGCTATAAATATATTTATAGATGAAAATAAAAAATGTAAGGGTAAGTTCTGCACTTACCCTTTATAAATAGGCGGATTACGACTCCGTTGTTAATATGAGTAAAGTATAATGTAGAGGCTGACCTGCGTGTCAATCCGAAAAACTATCTTTTAGATAATAATTCAAGAATTTCTGTCCGTTTTTTGCGGAAAGTATCGATGTTATTATCGTACCAGTCGAAACGGTAAACTATGGTGCGGGCTAATTCGGCCGCCTCAGCAGGATGGGTTTTATCCAGTTCTTTCAACAGTTCGTAATCTACTATTCCGTCGTACATGGTTTCGAAACGTATCGAACTGTACAGTTTATCCTGCGCCGGATATACGATCCATGAGTCGCCCCCCGGTAAAATATTGCCTGACTCCTCATTTATAGCTGTAGTCTCATAATACGGGTCTCCTTTCCAGTAATTTAATCCCCAATGCAGGTATCCCGTTGCTCCATAACGGTAATTGATCCAATGCAGGATGCGGGTCTGGATCAGCGGTTGTTCCAGAAAGCGGTTGGCATAATTTCCCTGCGGCGCCAGACAGGTATAGAACCATACTTCATCGTCTTTTTGCTGTCTTTCTTTGTAGAACTCATAATCATCTTTGAAAAAATTCAACTGAGGTACCCATACATCTATCGTGTTGGCTACATCCTGCGAATGATTGGCCTCGATGATTTTAAATTCCGGAGCGAGTTGTTTTACCAGTGTCGCTATTTCTACATACGAATGGGCGCTTGCCCCTTCTATAGGTTCGTCAGCTATATGTTGCAGGTATATTTTATCCCATTTCTTTTCTTTTAGGTGTTTGTCTAAAGCTGGGATAAATTGGGTGATGTAGTTACGAGCCGAATCGTTGGAAAGGAGGATTGTCCTGAATTTCCCGTCTCCTACGGGCACACGTATTCCCATCGGGCTCATCCAGTCGCCGACGCGTCCGCCGATATGACCTCCTTCGATTCGCTTCATGTTTCCTTCCTGTAGGAATATGGACACCATTTTATCAAAGTTGGAAAAGTCAAAACTGTATTTACCGTTATTTAAAGTGTATTTACAAAGTTCATGAGGTGAGATGATATATACGTTCTGTCCGTGGTCGCGCATGATGTTGGCGAATAACTTCATTATATTCCAATAGTGATCCGAATACAATTCCACGGGGCTTCCACTGTTGAGCAACTTCAAGTTATTTTCGTTAATATTGAACCAGTTGGTCACCCAAAGTTTCTGTTCGGGAAGATTTATACCGTATATCTTAGCTTTGACCTGTTTTGTCATTTCGAAAGGACTGCCTTTTATTGTTCCCGATATTTTTACGTTTCCCGTGTAAATGCCCGGAGAAGCATCTTTCGGAATAGTATAACTCACCCATACCGGCTGGTTCTGCATGGCGGGTACATCTTTATACTCTACTTCGATAAGAGGATCGGGATAAAAACGGGAGGGGGATTCAATTTTTTCGATGGAGGGATTGATAATATTACGTCCTACTTTAACATATCCTACAAATGCCGTAAAGTTCGGGCTTATCTGCGATGAGCCGTTAGTAAGATTACCTGCTTCAATTTTAAGATTTTTAATGTCCGATACGCTTTTTACCACGAACTGAAAGGAAGCCCTCTCTCCCCGGATAAGGGCTGCCTGGTAATCGCTGTCTACAAAATAATTCTGGTCGGGCATAATTTTGTCGAGTGGATCGGCCTGCTTGAAAATAATTCCTTCGGGCTGTGCATAACTGGTGAAAGGATAAAGGGTTAAAAACAACACCATTAAGAACAACGGTATTTTCCACGTTTTCTTTTTCATGAGATTTAAGTTTAGGTTATATATTGGTTTAAAGCTGCTTACTGCTTAAAGTTAACAATAATATCCGGGATATTATCTCCCGGATATGTAAATAATGAAAAATATAAGTTTATTTATCGAAGATACTTTCCTTTATAGGAATGGATTGCAGGTATATTTGCGCTTCCTCGGTCAGTCGTGCTGTAATATCCGGATATTGTGACGAGATATTATATTGCTCCCCGGGGTCTTCTTCGATATTAAACAACAAAGGCTTGTCCAATACGGTTTTCCCTTCTGAGGAATAAGCAGGACGCGTTATAAAATGAATCTTATATTTACCGCTTCGATAAGCATAGAGGCCGCTTCCCCTGAAATAGGGCATTATCGTGCGTGAACTTTCTTCTGCTTTTAATAATGTGTTTTTTAAACTGTATCCGTCGTAAATCTTATTCTTGTCCAGAGGTATTCCCGCCATATCGCACAGGGTGGGCAGCAGGTCTAATGTGCTTCCCTGATCCGGTATGACAGCCTGCCTGAGCATTCCGCCCCACATAACGCATGGTACCCGGAATCCGCCTTCGTAAGTCGATGCTTTACCGTCGTTTAACAAACCCGCAGAGCCTCCCTCGGTTTTATAAGACAGCCAGGGGCCGTTATCCGAAGTGAATATAACCAGCGTATTATCTGCGAGGTTATTTCTTTTCAATGTTTCGATTATTTGTCCTACGCTCCAGTCGATTTCCTCTACTGCATCCCCGTACTTCCCGCGTAAAGATTTATTCTGAAAATCTTCGGAAGAATATAATGGTATATGCGGCATTGGATGTGCCAGATACAGGAAAAATGGTTTGTCTTTTTGCTTATTGATGAATTCAACAGCGTATTCTGTAAGCCTTTTTGTAAATTGTGTCTGGTCGGGATCGTTTTCCAATACTTTATCCTGGTCATAAAACGGTAATTCGTATTTGTAATTGGCATTTCCCCTGAGCACTTGTTCCTTTCTGCTCATATCATTGGAATAAGGCAGACCATAGAAATAATCGAACCCATTTTTCAGAGGCATCGACTCCGGCTGATGTCCTACGTGCCATTTACCTACACAGGCAGTTGTGTATCCGCCTTGCTTCAGGTGTGCGGCTATTGTTGTTTCTTTTTCGGGTAGACCCTCGGGTGAATCGGGGAACAATACTTCTTTCGTATTGCCATACATTCCGGTACGTACTCCCAGCCGTCCTGTTAATAATCCGGCTCTGCTGGGTGAAGAAACAGCGGATGAGACGTAGAAGCTGGTCCACTTCTGTCCTTCACTTGACATTTTATCCAGATAAGGTGTGCGTATAGTAGGATGGCCGAAGCAGCCTAAATCTCCATATCCAAGATCATCGCAGAAGATAATGATAAAATTCGGCTTTTCATTGGTTTGTGATGCGGCAGATATTCCGATTGAAGATAAGGCTAAAAGCAAGAAAGTCTTTTTGTTCATTTCAGGATATCAAATAAAAGGGTTAAAGTTTATCAAAAATACAGAGTTTGGATAAACAATACAAATAACATAGTGATTACTTTATAAAGGCAAAAGTTTGTACTTTTGCAGCTAACAAAATTGATATATGCAAAATAATAAAGAAAATAAGTACAGTGTATTGTTCGTTTGTCTCGGTAATATCTGCCGTTCTCCGGCTGCCGAAGGGATAATGAAGGAAAAAATAAGGGAGAAAAGACTTACCAATCGTTTTCATATAGATTAGGCAG
>DQAM01000455.1:2766-3537 GCA_003523545.1 Dysgonomonas sp. | reverse complement strand
CCCACCGCCTGGGAGCCAATGAAGCCCCCCCTGCTATTATCTCTGTATTCCTGGGTTCGGAGGTAAGTAATATCCTTGATAAATTCGAAAAGAGTTCGGTCGATGATGCTATCATAGTAGATGGAAAAAAAGGTATACGCTTAGGAGTCGGCCAAATTCCTGAAATATTGCTTGATAATACGGATCGTAACCGTACTTCTCCATTTGCTTTTACCGGTAATCGTTTCGAATTCCGTGCAGTAGGTTCTTCTGCAAACTGTGCTTCTGCTATGATTGCATTGAATGCTTCGGTTGCCGAGCAGTTGAAGGTATTCAAGAAAGAAGTAGACGAGTTGATAAAATCAGGTAAATCGAAGCACGAAGCACTTTATGAAATACTGAAAAAATATATCAAGGAATCACGCCCTATCCGCTTCAATGGTAACGGGTACAGCGAGGAATGGAAAGAAGAGGCTAAAAAACGCGGTTTGGATTGCGAGACAAGTGTTCCTTTGATATATGATGCTTATACATCGAAACAGAGTATAAAAACTTTTGAAAATGTACTTTCCGAAGTTGAACTGCATGCCCGTAATGAAGTAAAATGGGAAATATACACTAAAAAGATACAAATCGAATCCCGTGTTTTGGGAGATTTAGCTTTGAACCATATAATTCCAGTTTCGATTGCTTATCAATCGGTACTCTTGAAAAACGTGGCTAATCTGAGGAATATTTTTTCCGACGATGAAAAGTTTGCAGAAATGGCTCAGGAACAAATAAGGTTGATAG
>DQAM01000455.1:0-2748 GCA_003523545.1 Dysgonomonas sp. | reverse complement strand
ATAATATAGAAAGTGAACGGGAAAAAGCTATTGAATATCATGATAAAGTAGCTCCTTACCTGGATGAGATACGTTATCATATCGATAAGCTGGAACTGATTGTCGATAATGAGATGTGGCCGTTGCCAAAATACCGGGAACTTTTATTTATCAGATAATTTATAATATTGTATACTAAAAAGGCAGCTGGCATTTGTTAGCTGCTTTTTTATTTTCTTGTTCTGAAGATAATTTCCAGTTTAATAAGCTTGTAATTTGGTTTTTAATTTATAGTTTTATGATGTAAAAGAATATAAGAAGAGTGGATTACCATAAAGTTCTTTTAGAACAAATAAAAAGGATTCTTCCGGAAAATTATAAAATCGCTGATATGCTGATGGATACTTTAAGTATCAGTAGAGAGTCTGCATACCGGAGGATAAGGAATGAAGTGCCTTTTACTTTCGAGGAGATAGCTGTATTGGCAAAAGATTACGGGATATCTCTGGATAATCTTGCAGGAATCGAAGCGGAGAAAAGCAAGCCTTTCCAATTGAAATTACCTGAGTTTATCAGTCCTAAAAATGAAGATGTTTTCTTGTACGAAGACTTTATTGGTTTTCTGGACAGAATTTCCGTAATGCCGGATACAGAATTAGGTATAGTAACCAATGAGATACCTCAGTATATTTTCTGCGGATTCGAAAACCTTACCAAATTCAATATATTTAAATGGCAATATTATTATCATAATAATAATATTATTCCATACCATGAATTAGTAGTCCCTGAAGTAGTTAAGAGATCGATGCATAATCAATTTGAAAAATTGAAATGTATAAAGAAATCCTATTATGTTTTTGATAAATATATTTTTAAGAAAGTAATAAAAGAACTGGAATATTTCAACTGCATCAATCTGATAAAAGATGAAGATGTAAATGCTGTTAAGAAAGATTTGAATGCGATTTTGGAATATATAGAATTACTTACAATTACCGGAAGATTTAAAGAAACTAACAATGAGGTGCTTATATACATAAGCGATATGGATATAACAAATAGCTATTCTTACATAAAAAATAAGGAGATGAATTACAGCCTTATAAAAACATTTATATTAACATCTGTCACATCATTCGAAAGTAAAACATTCCGAAAAATATGGGACTGGATTCAGGCTACTTTACGCACAGCTACGCAAATAACTTGCGCTAACGAAATATCGCGGATTCAATTCTTGAATTATCAGCGGCAATGTATATAGATTATTGTATTTACATAAAAACAGCAATAAGGTTATTAGTCTTATTGCTGTTTCTTTATTATAGTAAGTGAAAAGTAGTCTTAATCATTCATAGATATAAGAAACTCCTCATTATTCTTGGTTTTCTTCAATCGGTTTTCCAGAAACTGCATTGCTTCTACAGAATTCATATCCGACAAGAAGTTACGCAATACCCACATACGGTTCAGAGTCTCTGCATCCAGCAGGAGATCGTCGCGGCGTGTACTTGAAGATATAATATCGACTGCAGGGAAAATACGTTTATTCGATAATTTGCGGTCGAGTTGAAGCTCCATGTTACCTGTTCCTTTAAACTCTTCGAAAATAACATCGTCCATCTTGGAACCTGTTTCAGTAAGAGCTGTGGCAATGATGGTAAGAGAACCTCCGTTTTCGATATTACGGGCGGCACCAAAGAATCGTTTGGGTTTATGCAGGGCATTAGCATCCACACCACCGGTCAATACTTTTCCCGAAGCAGGTTGTACTGTATTGTAAGCCCTGGCCAGACGGGTGATTGAGTCGAGAAGTATGACTACATCGTGTCCGCATTCTACCATTCTTTTTGCCTTATTAAGAACTATCTCTGCAATCTTCACGTGGCGGTCGGCAGGTTCGTCAAATGTTGAAGCTATCACTTCTGCATTAACGCTCCTTTCCATATCAGTTACCTCCTCCGGCCTTTCATCGATCAGAAGTACAATCATATATACTTCCGGATGATTGTTGGCTATAGCGTTTGCAATATCTTTCAGCAGAGTAGTTTTACCGGTTTTGGGTTGTGCGACGATTAATCCGCGCTGGCCTTTACCGATAGGTGAGAATAAATCCACAACACGACAAGAGAAATTATCTCCGCGGCCGGTTGTTAATCTGAACTTTTCATCCGGAAATNNCCGGTGTGCGTCCGTTTATGCGGTCTACTTTGACAAGCGGGAAGAACTTTTCACCTTCCTTGGGAGGGCGTATAGGGCCTTCGACCACATCTCCGGTTTTCAGACCGAAAAGACGTATCTGGGATTGGGATATATAAATATCATCCGGAGACGACATGTAATTATAATCGGATGAACGCAAAAATCCGTATCCTTCCTGCATTATTTCAAGCACCCCGGAAGCTGAAAGTATGCCGTCGAATTCGAAAGGCTTTTCCTGTGGCTGCTGATTATTGTTCTTTTGATTATTGCCGTTATTATTGTTATTCGATGTATTATTATTACTGCTTATCACCTGTACTAAAGGGGGTGTTTCTATCGGAACAATTATTTCTTCCTCCGTTTCCACTTCCAGCGGTGTTAAAAGCGGCATAGCAGGAACCTCCGGTTTTGGTTCGCTTACTCTTGGCTTATTCGACTTGAAAACAAGTTGCGTAGGCTTTTGAGGAATTGTTTTTGTTACAGGAACAGAAGTTGTCTTAGCGGGAATATTGTCTTCCGCTTTCTTCTTTGCAACAATTTTTTCTTTTGGTTTAACTGCTTCCT
>DQAM01000456.1:3004-5846 GCA_003523545.1 Dysgonomonas sp. | reverse complement strand
CACAAAATAAATACACAATGAAAAAAGTTATTTTTATTTTAATTTCCATTGCAGTTTCGGCCTCTTTATTTTCTCAGGATGCTGCAATAAAAAACAATCTGTTATACGATGCCACCCTTACTCCTAATCTGGGGCTGGAATTCAGGACAGGAATGAAGAATACGTTAGATGTAAACGTGGGTTTTAACCCCTTTACATTCAGTGAGGGTAAAAAGTTGAAACATTGGCTGGTTCAGCCCGAATTGCGTTTTTGGACTTGTGAAGCTTTCAATGGTACTTTTATAGGAGTACATGCGCATGGAGGTGAATTCAGTGTTGCCAATTTTAAAATGCCTTTCGGTTGGCTGGAGCAACTCCAGAATTACCGGTACGAAGGATACTTTGTTGGAGGGGGCATCAGCGTCGGCCACCAATGGATATTGAGTAAACGATGGACATTCGAAGCATCAATCGGTGCAGGTTATGCTTTTATCGAGTACGACAAATACCCTTGTCCCGACTGCGGACCCAAGATAAAATCCGACACATACAATTATTGGGGTATAACCAAAGCAACCCTTTCATTCGTTTACTTCATCTTTTAATAATCAAGGAAAATGAAAAAGATAAACATATATATGCTGCTGGCGGCTTTTATATTTCCGTTATGCTATGTAAATGCCCAATTGATCGATGCAGGGTCGATCAGAGTCGATCAGCCGGAAGTAATAAGGAACGGCAACAATGTCAGCATAAACTTTAATTTCGACGTGAATAATACGACATTAGGACAACAGGAAATGATAATTATTACCCCTATATTGAAATCTGCAGACAATATGGTGATTCAGACCTATCAGCCTATTGTCGTTACAGGTTCTAAAAGGGATAAAGCTCTGAACCGGAGCATCGATTTCGGTAAATACCAGATGCCGGTTACACCTCAGATGATCGTTCGGAGAAACGATATAATGGGCAAAACAATACCCGTCAGGCTGAATATTCCTTACAGTGAAAGTCTCCATTCGGCAACTTTGGTATTAGGCCAAGAAATGATCGGCTGTGCCTGTGAACAATTGAACGACGGGCAGTATCCTATACTTACACCTGTACTTCCCGTTCCTTTCGTACCGAACTATGAACTTACGTATGTCACACCTCCAGCAGAAGAGGTAAAACAGCGTAGCGAAACGTATTCGGCACACCTAAATTTCGTAGTGGGCAAATACGAATTATTACGCGATTTCAAAGACAATCGTCGTGTACTGAACGAGGTAGACATGATTATCAACGAAATCAGGAATGATGATAACCTGACTGTCACTAACTTTACCATAACAGGATATGCATCGCCCGAAGGAAATCCTGAAAGTAATATGAAGCTTTCGGAAAACAGGGCACGTTCATTCGTAAATTATCTGGTCGAAACATACAATATCCCTGCCAGTTCGATGATAACCAATTGGAAGGGCGAAGACTGGGAAGGGCTGCGCAAGGCTGTTGCTGCATCCAATGTGGCTGACCGCGAACAGATATTAAGCATCCTGGATAATGAAACGAATGTAATGACACGTAAAAACCGGATACACCAGCTGTCGGGCGGGGAAACATATCGTACTCTATTGCGTGATTACTATCCGCCATTAAGGAGGAATGAGTATACGATCAGCTACGTAGCACGGCCATTCAGCATCGATGAAGCTAAAGTACTGATAAGAACAAAACCGCAGCATCTCAGCCTGAATGAAATGTTCCTGGTAGCCAACACTTACCCGAAAGACAGCCGGGAATTCAAAGAAGTATTTGATATTGCAGCACGTATTTATCCGAACGACCCTGTCAATCAAATAAATACCGCAGCACTGGAAATCGAAACCGGCAATATAGACGGAGCTATCTCAAGGCTGCAGCAGATCAATACACCTGAGGCATGGAATAACCTGGGAATTGCTTATACAAAAAAAGAAGATTACAGGACGGCACAACAATATTTTGAAAGAGCCTCCTCAGCAGGTCTACGATCTGCGACTATCAATAGAGATCAATTACAGAAAGTAATAGACGAAATGTAATTGATCCACTCCAACTAACAGTGGATGATAATGAATTTTACATACAGCATAGTTAAAGTAAAATCGTTATCATCCCGGTTAGTTTGGCTTTCAACTCTTTGCACTTTAAATCTTTAAACTTACAAAACTACTATAGATGAAGATAGGACTGGACTTGACCGAGAAAGAGATTTCGGCGGCATTAACTGACAATACATCTATTGTCAGAACAATCGATATGCCTATATTTTTTCAAAAGAGGGATTCTAATAAGATTATCATGGAAAAAATCTTATCTCTGATACACGAAATTCTCAATGACGAGGTAGACGGAATAGGTATAAGCCTGCCTTCAACCTGTGACAAAAAAGGCAGGATAGTTTATGATATACAGAAAATACCTTATTGGAAAAAGATAAAGATCAAAGATCTCTTAGAAAAAGAGTTCAATGTTCCTGTAGCGGTGAACAATGACATTAACTGCTTTTTATTAGGCGAAAAACACTACGGCACTAATCTATATTCAAACAATATACTGGGTATATGTGCCGATAAGAAAATAGATGCAGGCTTAATACTGAACAACAAATTGCTGACTTCGAACCAGGCATGTTTTAACAATATAAAATGCTTATCCGAAGCCCACCATGAATACATACGGTTATACAAAGACAGTTATAGCAGAACACTGGAAGAATTACAATTGTTATGCTGTAATTCCGATTTCAAAGAAACAAAAGCTTCAGATCATAGAGTATGGAGTGAAATAGGCTCTTGTGTCGGGAGATTAATATCGGTATTAATAGTCAATA
>DQAM01000456.1:0-2901 GCA_003523545.1 Dysgonomonas sp. | reverse complement strand
GTATTAATAGTCAATTATGACATACACTCTGTTGTTATGGGAGGTAAATTGGCTGATTGTTTATGCAAGTATATCGGACATATAGATGATTACCTGCTATCTTTGTTTCCTAAAAAGAAACTGCTAGGCCTACTTATCACCCGTTCTAAATTTAAGAATCCCCGGCCATTGGGTGCCGTACATTGTCTGAAAGATATTCCTGTCAATATAGGTGCATAAATCAATTGCGGGTTTTACTACCAAAATTCTCTTACAAAGACTTACAATTATTGATGAAATCCCTGAAAAACTCTTCGCGGTAGGTATTTCCTATGGCAATTTCATAGGTTTTGATGAACACATCATTATTATCGAACGAATCGATATGATTTTTATTGACGATATACGATTTATTGATCCTGAAAAATGTTTTAGAAGGTAACAGATCATGTATGGTCTTTAGTCTCATGCGAGAGATAATACGCTGATTTTCCATCTGTATAATTACATAATCTTTCAATCCTTCGATAAATAATATATCCCCCAGGCTTACCTTAAAATATTTGCGGTCTGATTTTACAAAAATAAACTCCTCCTCTATCGTTTCTACATTCTTTTTCTCTTCATTTAATAAAAGTGAATGGTATACAATAGCCTTATTGACCGCTTTACGGAATTTCAGAGGGTCGATAGGCTTTACGAGATAATCGATAGCATCTACTTCATAACTGTCGAGAGCATATTGGGAGTAAGCCGTCGTAAATATAATCAATGTATGTTTCGGCACACTGCGGGCAAATTCGATCCCATTAATCCCCGGCATGTTTATATCCAGAAATATCAGATCGACTGTTGTCCGGTTGATAAATTCGGAAGCCGTTTCCGCATTATTAAAACATCCGAGCAATAGCAATTGCGATATTTCATCTACCATCAATTTTATTCCTTCCCGGGCTATAGGTTCGTCATCCACTATAATACATTTCATAGCTTTAATTCCAGTTTAACTGTATATATATTATCTGACTTTGTTTGCTCCAGGCTATAATTATTACCATATAAAAGGTTCAGACGGCGTTCCACATTATTAAGTCCGATTCCTCCTGCCTGCGTATGTTTTGTTTTATGTGGGACAGAGTTCTCGCAAATAAAAGTCAATTTATTTTTTGTTATATCAAAAGATAGATTCGCAAACGATGCGGCATTACTGTCAAGGTTATGTTTTACGGCATTTTCTACAAAGGTAATAAATAATAAAGGCGGAATCTGCGCATTTCCAATATCCCCGTTTTCATGTATTGTATATGTAAAATCATCCCTCCGCGTTTTTTCCAGTTCAAGGTAATCATTCAAGAACAAGATATCTTGCTTCAAATATACTTTATCCCGGCTATTTTCCTTCATCAGATAACGAAGCATATCTTCCAGTTTGTAAATAATCTGAACTGCTATATCCGGGTCTTTCTTTATCATTATATTGGCATTATTCAGCATATTGAATAAAAAATGTGGGTTAATCTGATTTTCAAGCAGCTTTAATTCTAATTGCATAGTTGCAGATTCAAGTTCCTGCGCCTGTTTCACATCTCTGATCCAGGACTGAAAAAGCACAAGGGTGGATACGCCCGCAAACAATAAAAATAAAGAAAGAAAAGAAGAAAGAAAATTTATACCGATCGAATAATAGTTTATATGCCCCGAATTACCCTTATCCTGAAAATTTAATTGCAGAATAATCATACAGACCAGTACTAATGAAACTAATCCGAGCAAATACAGGAAATAATTTCCCCATTTATCTTTCAAGAGAAACCGGGGAGTCAGAACATATAGCGTAAGATAGCATCCTCCCCCGAAGATACAAGTATATATTAACATTATAAAATATTTCTCCGTTGTTGTGCTTAACATACCTTGATCCTGCATATACCATACCGTTCCCATCACTATTCCTAAATTAAGAACTAATAGGATGATATGCCTCAGTATTTTGTGACCGGGCGATACAAGAAGGCGTATAAATGGGCTGTCTATATTACTGTTGATATACATAGTATTACTCTCTGGCTAGTATCAGACTTATTGTATTTTCAACACCGGAGGTATCGTTCATGGCATCCAGCAGGTATTTTTCTTTATACAATGTATCGAGCCGTTCCCTCACGCTCAATAATTCTCTCTGGACAAGAGACAAACTGCCGGCACCACATATTTTAAGCACAATACTTACTGTTTCTTTATTGATGATTATATCTACTTCAATATATTTGTTCTTAATACTATTGTCTATCAGGTTAATACCGCTTTGTATAAAAGGGAGTAATACCGAAGGTTGTATAAATATACCGTTCGGATTTCCGCTGGTAGTTATTTTATAATCGAAATCTGGTGAATACAGTTTCTCCAGTTCGAGGAAATTATGCAGAAAAGATATTTCTGCCGTTAGAAGAACACAACGCCTGTTGCAATCATAAAGCTGATAACGAAGCAAACGACTCAGCTTCATCAGCATAGAAGATGCCTTGTCCGGTTCGGATTTGACTAATCCTGCACTCCTATTAAGTATCTTGAAAAAAGAACCGGGATTGATTTGTTCTTTCAAGTGTTCGATTTGTGATAAGTTCCTTTTCTTTTCTATATTTTTCAGCTTTTGGTTTGAAATCATCCAACTCCGCAGAAATACCGGAATGATAACACCGGCAACACACAAAAGAAATATCACAAAAGAAGAAAAAATATCTACCAGCTGGGATTCAGAGAAATATTCCGGATCGTCAGAATAAAAAATATAGGAAATATTGGAAGCTATGGTAAACACAACAGCAACCAGCATCATTAGGATAACAAAATGCGAATACTTACCGGTGAGAAGATACTTTGGAATAAATACACGGATAGTCAAATAAAAAAATCCTATGTATA
>DQAM01000127.1 GCA_003523545.1 Dysgonomonas sp. | reverse complement strand
AGGCCGGCTGTCAGATTACCGAAATTTCCACTCGGTACAGAGACTACAATTTCCCGGGCTTTACCCATCCTCTTTAATTGGGCATAGGCGTGGAAATAATAGAATGCCTGCGGTAAAAAACGGGCTATGTTAATGGAATTGGCAGAAGTCAGATTTAGTTTCCGGTTTAGTTCTTCATCCATGAAAGCGTTTTTAACTATTGCCTGACAATCATCGAAAGTCCCGTCTATTTCTATAGCTATGATGTTTTGCCCCAAAGTGGTAAACTGGCATTCCTGAATGTCGCTTACTTTTCCTTTGGGATAAAGCACATATACCTGTATGCCTTCGACTCCCAGGAAACCATTAGCAACTGCGCTTCCGGTATCCCCCGAAGTGGCGACCAATACCTTTACGTCTTTTTGTCCCTGCTTTCTGATGAAGTAAGCCAGCAAACGCGCCATAAAACGTGCGCCTACATCCTTAAAAGCAAGTGTTGGTCCGTGGAATAACTCGAGGCTGTATATGTTGTCATGAATATGAATCAGAGGGGTATCGAAGCTTAGAGTATCAGATACGATATCTTTCAGTATATCTGATTCGATATCTTCACCGAAAAAAGATTCGGCAACCGTATATGCTATTTCTGGAAAAGTCAGCTTGTCTATTTTTTCGAAAAAAGAGTCAGGGAGCTTCTTTATCTTTTCAGGCATATATAAGCCTTTATCGGGAGCCAGTCCTTTTACTACTGCTTCCTGTAACGATGCCTCAACGGCTTGTTTGTTCGTACTGTAATATTTCATATCCTGCGGATTCTTTTATTTTTTGATACTACTGATTATTTGTGCATAATCGTTGTTTATAATGGAATGTAGTTTATAATAAGGCACTGTTATCTCGACGGGCCCTTGTACATAAGGTGCAATCTCATATTGATTATATACATAGACTATCCCTTCGGGAGAAAAGAAGAAATTACCGCTCGGTTTTATTTCCGGTATTTCTACCAACAGCATAATATGTTCGTCTTCGTCGGGCGAATCATTACGTTCCCTGACGGCATTTTGTATTAATTCGGCTAAAGCATTTTCATAGCCGGGATTGAATAACTTGTTTTCTTCTATTATGCTTCCGTCCCGCAAGTCGATATTATCATATTTGATGTAATACGCACCATGTGCGCCGCCCAGATATGAGTAATGTGCCGAAGATAAAATAATCAGGTCCTGGTAAACGAAATCGACATGAGTTGTTTTGGTTTCTTCATAATTGGAGAAATTGATAAATTCATTGCCTTCTTCCTGCCACTCTTTTCCATATTGCATGGCACTAGATATGTAATTGCCGACTATAGTATCAAAAGCTACAGTTATATTTCCTGAAAATTTTCTATTGCCGGTAAATACTCTTGCAAAAGACTGCTGTATATCCTGCAGTCTTATATACGAGGGAGAGGAAGCAGGATATACAAGGCTGACATCTACTTTCATTGCATCCATAGTAGTATCGTTGTCAATATGAATTTTCCTGTCGAATACCAGCGTATCGAACTTCCATCCCTCATGGACCGGTTTGGTTTCTGATGACGAAATAACCGGAGAAGATGTACCCGGTAAACTTGTTTTATTTACCGTTGCATCTGCTTTCTTTGCATTTGTACAGCAAATAAACAGGAGACATATACCTGCTGATAATAAACTGGCTGTTCTCATATTATTTTCCTGAGAATAATGTTTCCATAAATTCGCATCCGACAAGCAGTCCATATTCTCCTTTTGCTGACTCGAACTCGTCATATACCCGTACATTATCCCCGTTTCCATCCGACCTGTAAATGAGGAATGGAATCGGGTTGTTGGTGTGCGTGCGCAGACGGCATGGGGTCGGATGATCGGGAAGGACAGCGATAGAGACCGGTTCGTCCCAGTCTTTAACAGCCTCATATATCGGCTTGACAACGCGGGAATCGAGGTATTCGATAGTTTTTTTCTTCAACTCGTGATCCCCCTCATGCCCGGCCTCGTCGCTTGCTTCGATATGCAGGTAGACAAAATCATCCTCTTTAAGCGCATCGATAGCTGCCTGGGCCTTGCCCTCATAATTGGTATCGTAAAGACCTGTCGCCCCTTCTACATGGATAAGCTTCAATCCTGCATATTTACCGATACCCATAATGAGATCGACAGCCGAAATCACCGATCCGCTGTTTATTCCGAACAACTCCTGCAATGTCTGCATCTGAGGCCTGTATCCGGGCGACCACGGCCAGATGCTGTTAGCCGGAGCTTTACCTTCGGCTATACGTTTCAGATTAACAGGATGGTCTTTGAGTAATTCCTGCGACTTATATATCAAATCGTTGAGATAATCAGCTGTTTCTTTTGCTTCGGGCATTGCAGGTTTTATCAGCACATTTTCGAAAGGCGTATCCAGCACGTCGTGAGGGGCAGTACAATCCAGGCTCTTGTTTCCGCCTTTCATTTTCAGCAGGTGGCGGTACGAAACCCCCGGATAAAAACTAACGGTGCCGTCATTGAGTTTTTCGTCCAGAAAACGCATTAGTTCTGCGGCTTCTTCAGATGATATATGTCCTGCCGAATGGTTTTTGATTTTACCGTTTTCGATAGTGATAAGATTACAGCGCATTGCCATTTCACCGGGTTCGATATCGATGCCCATGCTGGCTGCTTCGAGCGAACCACGTCCTTCGAAAACCTTAGGTACATCATACCCCATTACCGAAAGATTGGCAATTTCGCTTCCCGGATGGAATCCGGGCGGAATCGTATCGAGTAGTCCGCTTTTTCCCTTCGATGCCAGCATATCTATATAGGGTTTATGTGCTGCCTGAAGAGGTGTTTTGTTACCTAATGCCTCGATGGGCTCGTCGGCCATTCCGTCTCCTAAAATTACTATTGTTTTCATATGATAACCTTTCAAAAAACAGGGTTAAACTTTTAATTGTGATATGAAAAGAACGCTAAATTATACAAAATATTTTAAAAATAGAGTTTTTAATTGTAGAATGTCTTTTTGAAACCATCAAAAAATAACATTTAGAAATAATTAAGTTTCCGCATCTGCATCTCTTAATAGAAAAAGCTTTTTTGTAACGGAATTATATCCTATCTTTGAGATAAAATATGAGGAGAAAATATGGCTTTTAATATAGGTGATAAGATTCCCCAAGTGCTGGGCATAGACCAGGATGGAAAAGAAGTAAGATCGGACGAATATGCCGGAAAAAAGTTTATACTTTACTTTTATCCCAAGGATAATACTCCGGGCTGCTCTGCCGAAGCATGCAATTTCAGGGACAATTTTTACGAACTGCGCCACGAAGGCTACGAGATAGTCGGAGTGAGCGTGGATGATGTTGACTCCCATAACAAATTTATAGAAAAATACGAGCTTCCTTTCCGGCTGATATCCGACAAGGACAAGACGTTGGTCAATGAATTCGGATTATGGGCAGAGAAGACTTTCGCGGGAAGAAAATATATGGGAACCCTGCGTACTACTTTTCTGGTGGATGAAGAAGGTGTGATAGAACATATCTTTACATCGAAAGAAATTAAGGCAAAAGATCATGCCGAACAAATATTAGAATGGTTGAACAAAAAAAGCGCAAATAAGTAAAATAAGTAAATGGCTGAAGAAAAAGAAAAAAAAGCAGCAGCCCCGGGCAATGACAAGCTGAAAGCATTGCAGGCTGCGATGGACAAAATAGAGAAGAATTACGGAAGAGGCTCCATCATGAAGATGGGAGACGAGAAAGTGGAAGATGTCGCTGTTATTCCTACCGGTTCTATCGGTTTGAACTACGCCCTGGGTGTAGGCGGTTATCCCCGCGGACGCGTTATCGAGATATACGGACCCGAATCTTCGGGTAAGACAACCCTGGCTATACATGCCATAGCTGAGGCTCAGAAAGCAGGCGGAATAGCCGCGTTTATTGATGCCGAACATGCATTCGACCGCTTTTATGCGGCTAAGCTGGGTGTTGATATCGACAATCTATATATATCACAGCCCGACAGCGGTGAGCAGGCTCTCGAAATCGCCGAACAGCTTATCCGTTCGTCTGCGATAGATATTATCGTGATCGACTCTGTAGCGGCACTGACCCCCAAAGCCGAACTGGAAGGTGAAATGGGTGACTCTAAAATGGGTCTGCAAGCCCGGTTGATGTCTCAGGCGCTTCGTAAGCTTACGGGTGCTATTAACAAGACGAATACTACTTGTATGTTCATCAACCAGCTGCGTGATAAGATCGGAGTGATGTTTGGTAACCCGGAAACTACTACCGGAGGAAACGCCCTCAAATTTTACGCATCGGTGCGTATTGATATCCGCAGGGGTTCTGCCTTGAAAGACGGTGAAGAAGTAAAAGGTAACCAGACCAAAGTAAAGGTTGTGAAAAATA
>DQAM01000128.1:1127-3807 GCA_003523545.1 Dysgonomonas sp. | reverse complement strand
TCCGATCTAGAATCGTGCTGTTCTTAAACGGCTTATCACACAAATATATATAATTATTTCTTTTATTTAAAATTTACTAAAAGAATATTTTGCCAATTTCTTATGATTCTTTGAGGGAGCATATACTTAATTGACAATAGACAGGATAAATATTCTAACATTTCTCCTTAAAATTATTCTATTTCTAAATCTATTTATCCCTTCTCTTGAGTTATAAAATCACTGTCGCTATTAACATTTGCCAGAGCATCTTCGTAGTCGGAATAATCATTTATTAAATTAACAGTTACAAAGGTTAATGGAATTGTTAAAATACATGCTATCACACTTAAATAAGTACTCGCTATATCAGCTTCGTCAAATCGGTAAATACGGAAAGAAATGGTTTCGATAATTCCTGTGAATATCCATAAAGCCCACCAAATGCTAATCCTGGATATATTGGGGCGCCTGCACTCATGATGCTCTCCCTGATTCAATAATCCATAAGTTTTAGTGTGAAGTTCTTTCATAATCCGATAAGGGACAAAAATATTGGCAATAGGAATGAACCACCCGAGTGCCGCCCATTTTTCCGAATAATTCACTGGAACGCCAGCTTCATGAAGATTAAAATATGCACGCCTGAACCATTGGATAAATGTTACAGCCGATATAATAGTGAAAATAATATACCCAAAAGATGTAAGCGTGTAAAGCAGGTAAAATCCGGTATAACCCACTGAATCATATTCCTCATAGTAACCGTATAGATCAGTTGTTTCCGGATAATATATTTTTTCCAGAACCTCAAACATAACATTAAGAATGTAAAAAGCCATCACCAGCCATACCATCGTAACAGCTCTCTTGCTTCTTTCTTTATTAGGGCGTAAACTCATTTTAATTTTTTTTAATAAGCACCCGCTTCAATCTGCCGGGTAAAGTCTTTGCAAATCTTTTCGTGGGTATGAACCATATAAACCAAAATAATATTCAACACCGTAAGCTCAAAAACGAAATAAATCCAGGGATGTCCGATAAGCATCGAAATAAATAAAACAATAGCCCTGGTATTGAAAGACAAAATGTTTGTCCACTTCATTAGCGGCAAACTTTTTTTACGGAAATCATTTCTGAACGAATCAGGGTAATTCTCTCCGAATTTTTCTTTAAGCTTTCCAAACATCTTTTGGAAATTCGGCGTCCAGCCTTCCTGCCCTTTCGTATATTCACGGTAGAAGAACAGGTATATTTTATTGAACCAATTATTATGGAACGTTTCATGCTTAAACTTTTCAGTCAATTCTATGCTGTTATCCAGTTCACTACCCGATTTACCTTTTAAGAACAGAAGATGTATATTGCGGTAATAGTCAGCCATCGCAGCCTGCTTGGAATGAAAATATCCGGCAGCGGCAGCAAGTATCCATATCCAGAATCCGAATACAGGCATCAGCCGCAAACAGATAGCTATATAAATAGAAGCAAACCACAGATCACCGGCAAAACCATCTAAGGCACGGCCAAAAGGTGAAAAATTGCGGGTCATGCGTGCCAACTGCCCATCGGTACTATCGAAAGCATTTGCCCAGACCAGGAAAAATATTCCCAGCAAAGTCATCCATATATTGTCGAAATAAAAAAAGACTCCTGAGGCTATACCAATAAAAATACTGGCTACTGTGACCGCATTGGGTGTTACGCCTGTTTTCTGAAAAAACAAAGCGAAACGATAACCGATAGGACGGTAAAAATGTATATCGATAAACTCTTCTGTATCTGACGACTTAAGGGTAGATTCCAGGGAGGGCTTTTTCTGTTCCATTATATTGAAAGAAATATTTTATCAAAGTGTTTTCTGAATCTGTTTATGGATGCATTCCGCAATCTTAGGGGCTGCTTCGTCACGACATGGGGCAAAGCTGGGCCAGTCATTAAAATCTATGATTTTGAAAGTTCCATCGGGAGCTACTACACAATCACCGCCATATATCTTTACATTCAGTACTTCTCCCGCACGGTCACAGGCTTTTTTCAGATTCTCAACAGAAAAGGGATATTGATGAGCAGCCCCATTGATTTTTTCCAGGCCGAACTTACTATGGCTCAAATCGAAAGGATAAAAATGAAAAAAGAAATCGGTATCAGCTACCCCGTAAAATTTAACCAGGTCTCCGACCAAATGTTCGTTCACCACTGCATTAGGTATTCCCCTGAATGCAAACTCTTTGATTATATCCTTAGCTTCGGATACATTACGGGCAAAGGCCACATCTTCGTGATGGATGGCATGAAAATCCCCTCGTTTCACCCAATACGCGCCGGCTTCCATTGCTTCCAGCTTTTCCGTAGGATCTTCGCTTGTTTCGACAATGACACTATTAGGATGGGGAATATCATTGTCCATCAGTATCTGCGTCATTTTCTTCCTTGTACAATTTTCAATACCAAACCCTGAATTAACGGCTAGTGAGCCTTCTTTCTCCAGTTTTTGTATCCATCGCACAGAAGCTTTATCACGCACCATATTAAATATGTATTTCCCCTTTACCTCATTCAGCACAAATTCAGCTTCGGGATAAACCTCTACATCGTATCCCATAGCGGTAAGCGACTGAGCCGTCAGATTGAAGATCATGCTGTCGTTCCCGATATGGTTAGGTGAAAATTTGATTTGTCTTTTTACACCTGTAACTCT
>DQAM01000128.1:678-991 GCA_003523545.1 Dysgonomonas sp. | reverse complement strand
CTGTAACTCTTATTTTTGACATTCCTGTTTAGTTAGTTACTACTTTTTGATTTTCTGATTGTCCGGTTTACATGCTCAAAAAAGCTTCTGCTTTCCGTATATCTTCCGCATGGTCTACATCCACAATCTTAGGCACAGCATATGCTTTCAGCTTTAAGCCGTCCAATACTAATTGCCTTTGAAAATTACGCATCCGCGATTGTCCGTTGGCAAGACAAGCTTCGAGTGTATCCAAAGCTTTCGGCGTAAGCCCGTATATACCTCCTGAGATGTACCTGCAATCATCGGATTTATCAAAGAAACCCGTAATATG
>DQAM01000128.1:0-497 GCA_003523545.1 Dysgonomonas sp. | reverse complement strand
ATATTATCATCTACCCCTACATACAACGGTTTTTCATCGTCTATATAATTGGTTACCGCCATAAGTCCTTCCACCGAATCATCAGCAGACATAAAGGCATCTATATAGCCATTAAAATCTTCTTCCTTAAAAATCGTATCCACGGTAGTAAGACAAAATTTACCATGACGCAGATAATCCCTCAATTCGTAGAAACTGTGCATCGAACTCGGAGTCGATTTTATCACTATGTTGACAGGTACAGCAGATTTGTAATTTTTCACATAATCCTGTACCATCTCCATCTCTTCGTTTACGATGATACTGATAGATTCCGCCTGGTTACAGATGAAAATATCCATCAGTCGTCCTATCATTTCCCTGCCGTTGAGCTTTACCAACGGTTTTGGCAGGCGTATCCCTTCCTGTACGAGACGGGAACCTTCTCCGGCTGCTATAATTGCGTAATTCATTTTATTCTATATCAGAAGCCTCTTTTTATCTCCCCATAGGGGAGA
>DQAM01000308.1 GCA_003523545.1 Dysgonomonas sp. | reverse complement strand
TAAAGAAATCGAGTTTCAGCGCATTCAGTTTATTCACTTCTTCTTTTTCGGCTTTTGCCTGTTTGACGAGTTTTTTCGCCAGCCTCTGTTTTCTGAAAAATATACTTATCACCCAACCGATTAATGCTAGGACCACAAAATAAGCCAAAATCATAAACGGGTTGAGCCAAAACGGAGGCTTTACCTGTATGTCTATATTCTTCGCATCCAGAATCTCCCCATTGTCGGCTACCAATTGTATATGAAGCACATATTTACCGGTAGTAAGCCCCGTAAAGGAAATTTCATTCGAACCGGGATTTACCTCATACCAATTTTTGTCGAAGTTTTCAAGCTGGTAGACACATTTATACGGTTTCAGGTAACTGCTGTTGTAATCGATACGAGTTACATCAAACGAAATAAAGTTCTGGTTATTATTGAGTACGAGTTTATCCGTATTATTGATATGTTTTTCAAGGACTCCCCCTTCCTGCGCTTTCACCGAACTGTTGAGTATTTTAAAATCGGAAATGAACAGAGCAGGATTCCGGCTTTCCTGAGCATCTACCGCCTTCGGGTCGAAACTGAAAAGCCCGTTGGATGAACCGAAGAAGAGGATTCCGTCTTTGTCCACGTAACTCGACCGGGCTGTAAATTCTTTTGTACCTAATCCCCATGATATATTGAACTTACGGATTTTTTTATCGGGTGTCACCCTCAGCAGGCTGTTACCTGACGTAATCCAGATATTACCGTCTACATCGCCTTCAATCCCCGCTACTCCGCTGTCTATCAATTTCCGGTCTGAAATATAAGGAACGAGTTTTCCTCCTTCAAGAGTGAAAATCTCACCCCGCGACGTTCCCAGCCAGCATCTTCCTTCTTTATCCATATAAGCAGAGTAGAAATACACATTATTTTCGATAAAAGAATATTCTTCGACCGAGCCGGTAGATCTGTCGAAACAATAAATCGAGTTGAAGTTGACCAGGTAAACCTTATTTTGGTATGTAAGTATATCACAGAAAGCAAATTCCTGTATCCCCGCACGTTTGATATTCGAGAATGTATTGGTTTTATGCAGATAAATATCGATTCCACCATTGGATGCCACAACCAGACTGTCTTCGTTTATCGAACGAAGCGCCAATATCGAATTATCCGAAAGAGAGCCTTCATTATCCGGACGGCTCATAAAATGCGATACCGCCCCGTTTTTACGGATCCGGTACAACCCGTTCGAACGCGATCCTCCCCAGATATTGCCTTCATAATCGATTTCCATCGCAATTATGTCGCTGTTTATACCCGAATTGGCGGATGTCCATTGCCGGATATTCCTGCCATCTTTATCCAGCTGGCTTATTCCCATGCAATTCGTCCCTACCCATATCCTTCCCTGCGCATCTTTAACTATGCCGTTAGCCGTAACTCCCCCCGATTCCTTTCTTTCCCCGGCTACGTTATAAAATTTCATATTGGAGTCGAGCTCCTTTACATAGAAAAAACCGGTAAAGAACGACCCCAGAGTCATATAATTATCTTTCGTCCGGTGTATTTTCGTTACTGTAGTATTGAGGGTTATATTATAGCTGTTCTCAAACATATAACTCTTGAAGAAATTATTGTTGTAGTCATATATCGAAACTTTGTTATCGTGTCCTATCCACAAGCGGTCGTATTTATCCTCATTTATGCTCACTATATTGTCTATCTCGCGGATATTATACATAGACACTAAATCTTCCTTGTAAAAATCGTCAGTAACCCGGTTGTACCTGTACAATCCGTCTTTTACAGTTCCCACCCATACACATCCTTTGGAATCGGGGAAGAGACATACCCCTTTCAATGAAGAGTAATCCGATTTTTCAAGACGGTAGGTGTTTACAATCTCAAAACTTTCATTTAGCTTATAAACTGTATTTGTATTGTTGATGCCCCACAGTACACCAAACTTGTCACTGCTCAGGTAGATATAAGGAACATTGCTTTTGAGAACGCTGACCGAATCGTTTTCATACAGATAAGTACTTCCGTTAGCCACTATGATAATATCTCCCTGATAATTACAGACCGACAAAGCATACGCCAGTTCGTTACCATTATACCTGACCCTGTTATAAACCCCGGTTTCATAATTATATGCTTCGAGAAAATCGGAAGTACCTATCAGCATTTCTTTTCCGGTATCATACAAAGAGAAGATGTGCAGTCCCGAATAACCCTCTACATTTTTCAGGTGGTTGCTGTCATATATATTCAGGCCGTTTGTAGAGCCTATCCATATACGGCCGTAAATATCGTCACCGATAACGGATACATTATTATTGGCAAGGCCTTCGCTTTTACTGATATGGATATAATTCCTGATTACATCATCTGCCTGTAATGGCACAAATATCACTAAAAACAGGAATATTATTGTATAAATGTGTTTCATGGTATGCAGTATTATATTCCCAAAGGAGAACGACAATATAGAATGGTATTCTTTTCCCGGTTATAGATTTCTAAAAATATCTTCGTAGTAAAGATAGTATATGTATCCATACAATCTGATTACAAAATATACAAAATTGTTCAGACTACATATCCATTTGTTCATTTTAACCTATTCCAATCCGCATCAAACATTCATTATACCCTTTTTAAACAGAGGTACATACACACAAGCATACCTATTCGGTATTTTTGATCAGCGAATAACCAAAAGTGCAAGTATTGTACTTAATTCTCAAGACCAATAATTAAATTATATAAAGATGAAAAATATTTTATTATTATCATTCTTTACCCTTCTGTTGTACGGATGTGGTTCCCGGCAGGAAACAAAGATTATACGCACCGAAGTTCCGCCACGTTCCGAAGGCCAGACGGATGTTTTGCAACTCCGGTGCGAACCGTTGGAAACCGTACGCGTAGGATTTATCGGACTGGGCGGAAGGGGGCGTGCCGCCGTAAGCCGTTTTGTATCCATCGAAGGAGCGCAAATAAGTGCCATCTGCGATTTCGACCAGGATAACCTGAATAAGACGCAAGAAATTATAACTAACGGCAATCACCCAAAAGCAAAGGAATATACAGGAGAAAAGGGATGGCAGGAGTTGTGTGCAGGCAATGAAGTCGACCTGATATATATCTGTACCGACTGGCTTTCGCATACGCCGATTGCCGTATATGCCATGAACCACGGGAAACATGCCGCCATAGAAGTTCCCGCAGCTGTCTCTATAGCCGAATGCTGGGAACTTGTAGATACTGCCGAAAAGACACGCAGGCACTGCATGATGCTGGAAAACTGTTGTTATGACCGCTTCGAACTTGCTACCCTTAATATGGCTCAGCAAGGAGTGTTCGGTGAGATAGTACATACTGAAGGAGCATATATCCACGACCTGAGACCGACAAATTCCAATGAAAGAATGCTGAAAAACTCATCGGACTTGACGGGATATCCCGACGATTACATCAAAAACTGGAGGATGAAATACAATGCAGAACATCAGGGTAATCCTTATCCTACCCACGGATTAGGTCCCGTCTGCCAGATATTGAATATACATAGAGGTGATAAAATGGATTATCTAATCTCTATGTCGTCGGACCAATTCGGTATAACAGAATATGCAAAAGAAAAATTCGGCGATAATTCTCCTCAGGCAAAACAAAGTTATGGATTAGGAGATATGAATGTCACTATGATAAAAACTCAAAAAGGAAAGACTATCATGGTTCAGCATGATATTACAAGCCCGCGCCCTTACAGCAGGATACATCTTGTAAGCGGAACCAAAGGTTTTGCACAGAAATATCCTGTCGAGCAGATCGCCCTCGACCCGAACGCACACGATGCATTATCTAAACCGCAGATGGATTCGATATTGAATGCGTATGAACATCCGTTTTATAAAGAAGCCGGGGAGCAGGCGGCTAAATTAGGCGCAGTGGCTCATGGCGGCATGGACTACATCATGGATTACAGATTGGTTTATTGTCTGCGCAAGGGGCTTCCTCTCGACCAGGATGTATACGATGCGGCAGAATGGTCGTCACTTGTAGAACTGACAGAACTATCAGTCAAAAACAACGGGGCTCCTGTCGAGATTCCCGACTTCACTCGTGGCGCATGGAATAAATTGAATAGACTTAAATTTGCTGAATAGAACTGATATACTAATTTTTAAATACGAATTACTGGTCATAATTAATCAGTAATTCGTATTCTTTTTTTAAGTTAGACGAATTATAGTATATTTGCCTGAAGTATCCAACCTCCTGGAATATCAACCTTAATTTTATACAATATGACATGAGAAAAAAGTTTCACCTGTTATTATATTCTACACTAATTGCCGGTCCTGCTTTTGGCCAGAAAGCTCCGAATATCATATTATTCTTAGTGGATGACATGGGATGGCAGGACACATCCGTACCATTCTGGACAGAAGAAACTCCATATAATAAAATATACGAAACTCCCCATATGGAACGGCTGGCATCCGAAGGGATGAAGTTTACACAGGCCTATGCTTCGAGCGTAAGCTCTCCATCGAGGGTAAGCCTCCTTACAGGAATGAATGCCGCGCGGCATAAGGTAACGAACTGGACATTGCACAAGAACCAGTCGGTAGATGCTGAAGACAAGACATTATCTTATCCTGCATGGAATGTAAACGGACTCTCTCCTTTCCCTGGAATAGAAAGAACGGTATATGCTACTCCCCTGCCCCAAATCCTGAAAGATAACGGATATTATACTATCCATTGCGGGAAGGCTCATTTCGGAGCAATCGGTACTCCGGGAGAGAATCCGCTCAACCTCGGATTTGACGTCAATATAGCCGGACATGCCGCCGGAGGGTTGGGTAGTTATCTGGGAGAAAAAAACTTCGGCAACTCTATAGGAGAACACACTCCTCCCTGGGGTGTACCCGGACTAGAAAAGTACCACGGACAGGATATCTTTGTAACCGAAGCGCTTACACGCGAAGCCTGTTCGGCTTTAGACAAGGTAAAAAATAACGGGAAACCTTTTTTTCTTTATATGGCGCATTATGCCATCCACATCCCTTTGGATAAAGATAACCGGTTTTATGAAAAATACTTAGACAAAGGACTGCCGGAACAGGAAGCTGCTTATGCAGCATTAATAGAAGGTATGGACAAAAGCCTGGGCGATATCATGAATTATCTGGAAAATAACGGATTAGCCGACAATACCATCCTGCTTTTTATGTCGGACAACGGAGGGCTGGCTGCAAGCAGCCGCGCCGGTGATTTACATGTTCAGAACTTCCCGCTCAACAGCGGTAAAGGGTCGGCATATGAAGGAGGAATAAGAGAACCTATGATCGTAAAATGGCCAGGAACCGTAAATCCGGGAAGTATTTGTGATAAATATATAATCATAGAAGATTTTTTCCCGGCTATACTAGATATGGCGCAAATCCACGAAAGGAATACAGTACAACATATCGACGGAAAAAGTTTCGTACCCTTATTAACAGGTAAGGATGATCCTTCGGAAAACAGGTCGTTATTCTGGAATTTTCCTAACAACTGGGGACCCACTGGTCCGGGGATCGGAGCAACCTGTACTATCCGGCAGAACGATTACAAACTCATATATTATTATGAAGATCAGCATTTCGAACTATTTAATATTTCCAATGATATAGGTGAAAAGAATAATTTAGCCTTCCGGCACCCTGAATTAGTAAAACAACTTGCTAAAGATTTAGGTGAATATTTAAGAAACTCCGGCGCTCAACGCCCGTCATTAAAAAATACCGGCAAGGAAGTTCCCTGGCCCGACGAGAT